>URYW01000011.1 GCA_900552145.1 uncultured Collinsella sp.
GCGCCTTTAGACGCGAGCCCGGGGCCCGTGGGTTATACCCTAAGAGCAAACCACCCTTTTTAAGGGTGGTTCTGATTGTATACACGTTGTACTTTGGGACCTAGCTCCCCCGTATGTGCTCTTACTGTTTGGCTGTATTTTGAGTCCATCTAGTGTATTTGAGCGATAATTACTCGCATTGGCGTTAGGGAGGGCTTGATGTTTACCGTATTTGTCTTGGGCAATATTGCTTCGGGTAAGTCGACTGCCTGCCGCTATTTCGAATCTCGTGGCGCTATGCTTATCGATCTGGATGAGCTTGCAAAATCGCTGTATGTGCCGGGCTCTGATATCGTCAATACACTCGCGGATGAATTCGGTTGGGACATTTTGGATGAGGAAGGCGGCATTCGCCGCGGCATCCTCGCTTCTCGAGCTTTCGCTTCTCCTGATTCGGTCGCACGGCTCAATGACATCGTGCATCCCATTCTGATTGAACAGCTTTCGCTTAGGATTCTCGATCCGGTTTGTTGTACTGTTTCATCTCCCCGTTATCCTTTTGCGGTGGTCGAGGTTTCTGCTCCGACTGGTTTTGAGGATGCATTTGGCTTGGCTGATGAAATTTTGGTCATCAGCGCCCCTTTGTCAGTTCGTCGCGAGCGCGCTATTCAACGTGGCATGGAGCCATCTGATTTCGATGCCCGTTCTGCTTGCCAGCCCGAAGAGTCTGTGCTGTGCAATCTCGCTACAACTGTGATTGACAATGCGGCAGACGATAACTCGCTCTTTGAACAACTGGACGCATGGCTTTCGCGCCATGGGTTCGGGGATGTAGTGGATAAGGAGGAGGCCGATGCCTAAGACACGTTTCCTTACGTGGTATCGCCTTATACCGCTGGCTGCCGTTTTTGCCTTCGGCCTTATCTCATTCGTTTACTCGTATGCTCCTGCCGCTTTCTTTAAGCCGCTGTATCCGATTGACTACGAGGCGTATGTAAAGCAATCCAGTATTTCGCATAATCTGGATCCGTATCTGGTGTGCGCTGTCATTAAGTCTGAATCGAATTGGGATCCCGAGGCCGAGTCGAATCAGGGTGCTCAGGGATTGATGCAGCTGATGCCCGAGACTGCCCAGGATATGATCGCCAAGGGCCTTGTCGACGGTGGCGAGTATTCGGCCGACAACCTTAACGATCCGGCTACGAATATCGAGTTTGGCTGTGCGTATCTCTCGTATCTTCTAGCGTATTTTAACGGGTCGACTGACAGTGCCATTGCCGCCTATAACGCCGGCATGGGCAATGTCGACGGATGGGCGCAGCAGAGTACGTCGCTTCATAATGCAATCACCTTTCCCGAGACGCAGGCGTATCTGATTCGTGTCAATAATGCCTGGGTTCGCTACAAGACCCTCTATCCCGATCGGTTCGTATAGGACTATGCCTGCCGCCTGCGTATACTGCAGATATATGAGTTAGGAGTATCCATGGCGGAATTTGAAGTAGAACGCGTTGGTGGTGAACTTAAGCGCTTTGGCGTTGAAGGCTCTGACGTGCCGTTTAAGGTCGTGTCTCCCTATGAGCCTGCCGGTTCCCAGCCTAAGGCCATTGAGTCGCTTGTGCAGGGCGTGAGGGACGGAGACCGCTATCAGGTTTTGCTGGGCGTGACTGGTTCGGGCAAGACCTTCACGATGGCAAAGACTATTGAGGCCCTGGGAAAGCCGACGCTGGTCATGGCTCCGAATAAAACGCTCGCCGCTCAGCTTGCGAGCGAGCTCAAAGAGTTCTTTCCCAACAACGCTGTGGTCTACTTCGTCTCGTACTACGACTACTATCAGCCCGAGGCGTATGTGCCGCAAAGCGATACATATATCGAGAAAGACTCCTCGATTAACGAAGAGGTTGAGATGCTGCGACATCAGGCGACCGCATCGCTACTCTCTCGACGTGATGTGATCGTTGTCGCATCGGTCTCGTGTATCTATGGCATTGGCTCTCCTGAGGACTATGCGGGTCTGGCTCCAAACGTCGACAAGAAGGTGCCGCTCGAGCGCGATGACTTTATCCATGCGCTTATCGACATTCAATATGATCGCAATGACTATGACCTGGCGCGTGGCACGTTCCGCGTGCGCGGCGATGTTGTCGACGTGTATCCGCCTTATGCCGAGCATCCGTTGCGGTTTGAGTTCTTTGGCGACGAGGTCGAGCTGATTGCCGAGATCGATGAGGTCACCGGTGAGATGCTTCGTGAGTACGAGGCCATCCCCGTATGGCCGGCATCACACTACGTGACCGAGAAGCCGAAGGTCAAGGCGGCTCTGAAATCGATCAGCGAAGAGTGCGAGAAGCGCGTGGCGGAGCTCAAGGCGACCGACAAGTTGCTCGAGGCGCAGCGTCTGCAGCAGCGCACCGATTATGATCTTGAGATGCTCGAGACGATGGGCTTTTGCAACGGCATCGAGAACTACTCGCGTCATCTGGACGGTCGCAAGCCGGGTGAGCCGCCGTTTACCCTAATCGATTACTTTCCCAAGGATATGCTCTGCATCATCGATGAGAGCCATGTGACGGTGCCGCAGATTCGCGGCATGCACGAAGGTGACCGCTCGCGTAAGGTGACGCTGGTGGAACACGGTTTTCGCCTGCCCTCGGCGCTCGATAACCGCCCGCTTCGTTTCGATGAGTTTGAGGCAAGGATACCCCAGTTCATCTACGTTTCGGCAACACCGGGCGACTATGAGCTGCGGGTTAGCCAGAACGACGTTGAGCAGATTATTCGTCCGACCGGTCTGCTCGATCCCAAGATCGATGTGCGTCCGGTTCGCGGTCAGATTGACGATCTTGAGGACGAGATTCGCGAGCGCGTTGCCCGCAAGGAGCGCGTGCTGGTGACCACGTTGACCAAGCGCATGGCCGAGGACCTGACCGACCATCTGCTTGATGCGGGCATTAAGGTCAATTACATGCATTCTGATACGGCGACAATGGACCGTGTCGAGATCCTGCGAACGCTGCGCGAGGGCAAGATCGATGTTCTCGTTGGCATCAACCTGCTTCGCGAGGGCTTGGATCTTCCCGAGGTCTCACTGGTGGCAATTCTCGATGCCGATAAGGAAGGATTCTTGCGCAACCGCCGTTCGCTGATTCAGACGATTGGCCGCGCGGCCCGTAACGCCGATGGCGAAGTCATCATGTATGCGGACGTTGTGACCGATTCGATGAAAGAGGCCATCGAGGAGACGCAGCGCCGTCGCGAGATTCAGATGGCATATAACGAAGAGCATGGCATTGTGCCCAAGACAGTGCGCAAGGCCATCAACGACATCTCAAGTTTTATTGCCGAGGCCGAAAAAACTGTGGGTTCCAAGGGGCGCTCGAAGGGCGACTCTCTTGGTCATGGCGCATTCTATACGCCCGATGAGTCGGGCGAGGGCGGCGTGCCGGAAACGGTGGCGCCCGAGCAGACACTTGCGGAGCAGTTTGAAGAACTGCCGCATGACGAGCTTGTGCGGATCGTCGAAACCATGGAAGAGGATATGCGCAACGCTTCTGCCGCCATGGACTTTGAGGAGGCGGCGCGCCTGCGCGATGCCGTCGTTCAGATTCGGGCGATGCTCGAGGGCGCGTCTGAGGACGAGACGATCGAGCGCTTACGTTCGCAGGCCCGCAAGGGTTCCACGTTCGCATCGGGCAGAAAACGCCAGGGTACACGGTTTAAGAAATAGCGAACAGGCCCCGAGTTCCCTGTGGAGCTCGGGGCCTGTGTCTTTTGCGCGCAGAAATTCGTGCGTTAGAGGTCCGCGATCAGGGCTTCGGCACAACGGATGCCGTCGGTGGCCGCGCTCATGATGCCGCCGGCATATCCAGCTCCCTCGCCACAAGGGTAGAGGCCCGGGGTCGACACGGCATGGCACGTTCGGTCTCGGGTGACAGTGACAGGTGAGCTCGAACGAGTCTCCACGCCGGTAAGAACGGCATCGGGACGGTCGTAGCCTCGTAGCTTTTTTCCGAGTAGGGGAAGTCCCAGGCGGAGCGACTCGACGATATGCTGCGGTAGGGCTTCGTCAATTGCCGTCCAGGTCACACCGAGCGGATAGGTGGGCTTTACCTTTCCGGGCGCCTTGCTGGCGCGTCCTGCGAGGAAATCTCCGACGAGTTGTGCCGGTGCGTTCCAGTTGGAACCGCCCAGGCGATAGGCGGCCGCCTCGCAGGCACGCTGGAGCTCGATGCCGGCGAGCGGGTCATCGTTGGGAAGGTCCTCAGGCGTGACGTTAACGAGCAGGGCGGCATTTGCGTTGCGTCCGTCGCGGGCATTGAGACTAGCCCCGTTGACGCACAGATGGCACGGTTCTGAAGAGGCGGCAACAACCTGTCCGCCGGGGCACATGCAAAACGAGAACACGCTGCGGCCGTTGGGAAGATGGGCAACAAGTTTGTAGGGGGCCGCCCCGAGCGCTGGATGTCCCGCCGAGGCTCCATATTGGGCTCTGTCGATGTCGCGTTGCGGATGCTCGATGCGAACGCCCATGGCAAAGGTCTTTTGTGCGAGGGCCACGTTGTGGTCCTTAAGGAGCTCAAAAATATCGCGAGCAGAATGCCCGCAGGCGAGGATGAGGTGCTTTGTCTCGATTGGCTCGTAAGCGGCGTCTTGGGACGATTGGACATCAATACCGGTGATGGCGCCAGACGCGTCGATGCGAATGTCGACGAGCTTCGTTCGATAACGGACGACACCTCCGAGCTGCTCGATGCGCTGGGATATAGCGGTGACAACCTTGGGAAGGATGTCGGAGCCTATGTGCGGCTTGGCATCCCTCAGATTATCGCGGGGCGCACCCGCCTCGACGAAGGTTTCGAGGATAAGGCGATGGGCGGGATTTTTTGTTCCCGTAGTGAGCTTGCCGTCCGAGAAGGTCCCCGCGCCGCCCAGACCAAACTGAATATTGCTCTCGGGGTCGAGGATGCGCTCCTTTAGAAAGAGGTCGATCGTCTGCGAGCGGCGAAATGCCGGGTCGCCGCGCTCGATAAGCAAGGGCTTAAGACCTGCTTTGGCGAGCGTGAGCGCAGCGAAAAGGCCGGCGCATCCGGCGCCGACAACGACAGGGCGTTCTTGAGGTGCGTCGGAGACGGGGGAGGGGAATGAAGGCTCATCGTCTTCTATCGCGCGTACGCGCGCGCGGTCACGCTCGGCAACGCTGTCGACCGCTTCTCGCTCGAGGTGGGGACTAGTCAGCTCAACACGAAAGCTCAGGATAAAATGGACGTCTCGTTTTTTGCGAGCGTCGATTGACTTGCGGTGGAGTTCGATGGACTTGATCTCGGAGTCCTTGCAACGTAGGATGCGCTTGGCGACTCGCTTGCCAACAATGAGGCAGGTATTTTCATCGCCGGCTTCATCGAGCGACGCGTTGACTTGGGTGATTTCGATCATCGAGGTCTCCTTAGAGGCAAGAAAGAGGCCGTCCGGTATCCCAGACGGCCCGAATGCGTTTTTGATTATAGACTGCGCGGCTACAGGCTGCTTGCAGCGCGAATGCCCGAGAGCCAGGCCCACGCAAGGTTAAAGCCTCCGCAATCGGCGTCGATGTCGAGCGCTTCGCCGCAGACGTAAAGCGGGGCGTCGACAACGCTGCGCGCGCGTAGACTGGGTGTTGAGATGCTCTCGACAGATACGCCACCACGCGTGACCTGCGCCGAGCGCTCCTCGGCTGTTCCCTCGACGAGCAACTTAAAGTGCTTGAGGATCGAGACCAGGTGGATGACATCGTTGGAGCCTGGATGGCACTGCTCGAACGCTGTACAGACGACGCGGGAGAGTTGCGGGACGAGCATGCCGTCGAGCCAACGGGGATCGCGGGGCGAAAAGCCGCCGAGCAGCTCAACGCGCCGGTTGAGCATATCGAGCAGCTCGTCTTTGGAGAGGTCGGGGAAAACGTCGAGCAGGATCGTATCGCCGCGCTGGATACGACGGGAGAGGTTGAAGACAGCGACGCCCGAGATGCCGAAGGCTCGAAACAGTACTTCACCGTCTTCGTGCCAGAGCTCACTATGGTTACGGGTGAGCGTCAAGCGGGCGCGGACGCGCAGACCATCCAACGTCTTGAGTGCCGCCCGATCGCCAACGACCGTTGCCGATACGGGGCAGAGGATGGGGCGCAGCGAAGTGAGGGGGAGGCTAAACGTATCGGCGATACCGGTGGGGTTGCCGCCCGTGGCGATAATTACGGCATGTGCCTGCAGGGCCTCGTTCTTGCGAGGGACATCGGCGAGCGTTTTCCGAAGCGAGCGGAGCTCCGATTTTCGGTCGTCGTGCTTTTTTGCCTTGAGCGCCCGCGCTGGACGGTCTATTTGGAGTGCCCAGCCTTCGGAAACTTTGTGCGCCGAGGCAACGTTGGCTCCGCAGATTAAGGTGATACCTAGGCGGTTGCAAACGTTGAGAAGCGCGTCGCGCACCGATTCGGCGCGAAGGGAGCGCGGGTACAGCCGGCCTTCCTCGGAGGTTGTCATGATGCCCAGCGAGGAGAAGAAACCCATAAGCTCTTGTTCGGGCTGGGGGCCCATGACGGATTCGACGAATGCGGGGTGGTTATACCGCTGAGGATCAATCGATTCGTTGGAGAGGTTGCAGCGGCCGTTACCGGTCGCAAGGAGCTTAAGGCCGCAGGCGACATCGCGCTCAACGATGCAGACGCTTTTGCCAGCACGTGCGGCCGTAATGGCGGCGGCGAGGCCTGAAGCCCCGCCGCCGATTACCAGGACGTCATAGAAGGCGCTCGCGTTCACTTGGGCCTCGTCGGTCTCGTGCGGGGTAATGGCCTCGACGGCAGAGACTGCCTTGGGCAACATGCCATCGGGCAGTGCGGTCTCGACCTCGCCCTTATCGCAGGCCTCGGCGAGTGCCGGATTAATGGGAAGCTGGCCCAAGATGTCGAGGTTATAGCGCTCTGCGACCTCGGGGAGCTTGCTCTTGCCAAAGACCTCGATCTTCTTGCCGCAGTCGGGACACTCAATATAGCTCATGTTCTCGACAATGCCCAGAATGGGGACGTTCATCTTCTCGGCCATGTTGACCGCCTTGGCGACGATCATCGAGACCAGATCCTGCGGGCTCGTGACGATGACGATGCCGTCGACGGGCAGCGACTGGAAGACGGTGAGCGCGACGTCGCCTGTTCCCGGAGGCATGTCGACCAGCAGGTAGTCGATGGGGCCCCACGAGGTCTCGCTCCAGAACTGCCTAATGGCGCCTGCGATGACCGGACCGCGCCAAAGGACGGGGTCGGTCTCGTTTTGGAGCAGAAGGTTGGAGCTCATGACCTTGACGCCGTGCTCGGAGATTTCGGGCAGCATAAGGTTGCCAAGGGCATGGACGTGGCGTCCGCTCATACCGAACATTTTGGGGATAGAGGGACCGGTGATGTCGGCATCGAGGACGCCGACCTTGTGGCCGTGGCGGGCAAGCTCGGTGGCGATGGCACCGGTGACAAACGACTTGCCGACACCGCCCTTGCCGGAAAGCACGGCGATGACGCGTTTGACCTCGGACAGCGTGTTCTCCTCAAATTGCGACGGCGACGTTTGTCCGCCGGCGACCTGTGCGTGCTCGCAACCCATGTATGACTCCTTTGTATATGTTGGGGCCGGAGCCCCGTGATGTGACACGAGCGTCATTGTACCCTCGTTTGCGAGCGGGAGTCATTTGCGATGCATTTGGGCCGAGCGTGCTTGCAATACGATGGGTCCAAGCGAATGGGCGGGCTTACTGAACTTTGCTGGCGAACTCGAGGTATTGCATGCGCTGCAGCTTGTCGATCGTCGAGGCGTATGGGCTGTCTTCAGATTCCAAGTCGTAGCGCAGCCCGTCGGCACCAAGGTAGCCGGCGACATTGATGGTGGGCACATCTGACCTTGTTGCAAGCAGAGCCTTTTGATAGTCGGTGAGCGGGGCGCCGATCTTATTAAGGGTAATGGCTGCAATCTCGTTTGCCCCGACGGTGTCGTAGACGTTGAGCTCGGTATTGCCGGCGATTTCATAGTTAGCCCAGACAAAATATGTCGACTGATAGATACGGAAAGCGTGGCTTGCCGTATCTTCCTGAGGGTACAGCTCGTCGTTGAGAGTCGTTGCGGCGCTCGGCTGATGGTCGCCAAAAAAGACAAGGACAACCGGTCTGCCGATATTGCGGAGCTCGTTGATAAAGTACTCGAGGTCCCGGTCGGATGCGTTGATGCAGGTTAGATAGGTGTTGAGCGCGCTATTGGCACCCTCGCTGGCTCCCTCGACCCAATAGTTTGTCAGCTCCTCGGCGGGAACGGTGCCATAGTCGTAGCCGCCGTGATTTTGCATCGTGACGTCAAAGATGAACTGCGGCGCTTCGTCGGTTCTAAGCAGGTCGAGTATCTTGTCGTAGGTGGCGTAGTCGCATACGCCGGCATGGTAACAGGGCGCACCTTCGAAATCGCCGATTGAAAGAAAGTCTCCAAAGCCCAGCTGCTGATAGATTTTATCTCGATGGTAGTTGACGGGGTTTTGCGGGTGCATAGCGGTAGCGGTATACCCAAGCTCCTTAAGGTCCTTTGCCAGGCTGTTGACGCCATTCATCTGATATAGCTGATAGGGGATTTTGCCTAATCCGACAAAGGCCGTTGTCGCTCCGGTCAAAAATTCGAATTCGGAGTTCGCCGTTCCGCCACCGGCGACCGAAGCGAGCATGGTGCCGCGAACAAGTGTGTCGGGAAGCGAGTTGTAGAATGCGGGGCCGGTGTACCCGGCCGCCTGGAGCTGCTCAAAGCACGAAAGGTCGCTAAAACTCTCATTCATGACGGCAACAATCGTCGGCTTGATTTCATTGAACTGGGCAACGGCCGCCGCGCGCTGCTCGCTCGAGCCATACGTGCTGTCGTAGGTGGCGGCGAGCTCCTGCTCGATGCTCTGCGCCTCATCGGGCGTATAGTCTTCGGGCTTCTCAATGGGCAACTCGTTGACCATTTCGGTGAACGAAGTGATAAAACCCTGAGACGCATACGTGGTGATGGGCTGCCAACGGTCAAATCCAAAATTCAGCGCCTGCTCCAAGTCGATGCTGGAAAAGCCCGAGAGCCCCACAACGGTCACTAGCAGAAAAGCGCAGAGGTTAGCGGCGATTGCGGGGAAGACATGGGTGGGCGTACGGAGCTTTCTCGGTCGGATAAGCGAAAGAAGCCCTAGGGAAATCTCCAGCAGGGCTAGAGAGGTTACGATTCCGGCGGTAAAGGTAAACTCGTATCCCTCGCTCACTTCCATTGCGGTGCCAAGGGCCAAGATATCGCTTGGCAGGATGGCCTCGCCTTTAAACGTTATGACGAAGTGCTCGGCAATGCCAAGGATGCAACAGGCGACGGGCACGAGGGCCATGACGCCTCCATGACGCTGTCCCAGCAAATAAAGGGAGAGCAGAACCGTCGCGAGCAGCCCGACGGAAAACCCGAATGAGTTGGCGGGAATGCGATAGAACGTTTCGTTACAGGCAATTTCGAGTGAAACGAACGAGAGCGCTGAAACAGCGGCGATGACAAGGATGTCACGGCAAATACAGGCAACCGTTCCCGTCGCAAGATCGGTTTGGTCGATAAGTCCCGAAACCAAGGGCTCGACAAGAAGTATGACGGCGGTAGCACCGAGCGCCGAATAAGAAAGGACCCATAGGGAATTGTCCTCATTTACGAGCAATTGATTCGTAATCCATGCAGCTACCATGCCGAGCGGGATGAGGAGCGTCGCGCACCAAAAGACGCGGGCAATGGGCGGCTTTTCATTGTGTTTGATTGAAAAATATACGCGCACCACGACGATGGCCACGATAAGGATGGCGATGAATATGGGCAGATTGGCCATGTCACTCGAAGTGATTTCAAGGGGGATATCTTCGGTCATGGACGTTCCTCTGTTACGGCAAATTAAGTTCAGTATTAGATTACTGTAACCTTTCCACGGCATTTCGAGAAACAAAGCGCCCGATACGCAAAGCTAAAGGTCTGCGAATCTTGTATTACGAACATCTGTGCGCGTCGAGTGCGCTAAACTCATCGACAGTATGATTCGATGCAATAGGAGGCAAGGAGCTTCCATGTCTGATTCTTCTATCGTTATTCGCGGCGCGCGCGAGCATAACCTGCGCGATATCGATGTTTCCATTCCGCGTGACCAGCTCGTGGTCATAACCGGTCTTTCTGGATCGGGCAAGAGCTCACTGGCGTTCGATACCATCTATGCCGAGGGCCAGCGCCGTTATGTCGAGAGCCTTTCGAGCTATGCGCGTCAGTTTTTGGGCCAGATGGACAAGCCCGATCTGGACTCGATTGACGGCCTGTCGCCGGCCGTGTCGATCGATCAGAAGACGACGTCCAAAAACCCACGCTCGACGGTGGGCACCGTAACCGAGATTTACGACTATCTGCGTCTGCTGTTTGCTCGCGTGGGAATGCCGCACTGTCCTGAGTGCGGTCGTGTCATCGAGCGTCAGACGACCGATCAGGTCGCCGATAAGGTGCTGGCGGCGGGGGAGGGCCGTCGCGCGTTTGTGTTGGCGCCGGTGGTTCGTGGACGCAAGGGCGAATATGCCAAGCTGTTTGAGGACCTGCGTGCGGAGGGCTTTAGCCGTGTGCGCGTCGACGGCGAGGTGCGCTCGCTTGACGACCCTATCGACCTGGACAAGAAGTTCAAACACGACATTGAGGTCGTGGTCGACCGTATCGTGATTCGAGAGAACTCCCTGGGTCGCATTGCCGAGTCCGTTGAGCAGGCGACGGCACTGGCGCACGGTAACGTGAACGTGTACATGCTGCCCGACCGCGACGCTCCCGAGGGAACCGAGGGCGAGCTGCTGGAGTATTCGCTGGCACTGGCGTGCCCGGAACATGGGCATTCCATCGACGACCTGCAGCCGCGCGATTTCTCGTTCAACGCGCCCTATGGTGCATGTCCCGAGTGCGATGGCTTGGGCTTTAAAAAGACGGTCGATGCCGAGGCGCTGATTGAAGACCCCTCAAAGTCGATTGCCGATGGAGTCTTTGGCAGCCTGTTCGGCAATTCCAACTATTATCCGCAGATTTTTGCTGCGGTCTGCAAACACTTTAAGGTGAGTGCCGATACGCCATGGGAGGACCTGCCCCCGCGGGTGCGTCGTGCGTTTTTGGATGGCATGGGCGACACGAAGATTTCGGTCGACTATCAAAAGCTCGATGGGCGTCGCAGCCAGTGGGACACTAAGTTCTCGGGCGTGCGCAACATCCTGTACGAGCGCTACAGCGAGACGACGAACGAGAACACCAGGGCTCGCTTGGAGAAATACATTCGCGAAGAGCCATGCTCGAGCTGTCACGGTGCTCGCCTGCGTCCCGAGATGCTTGCCGTCACCGTGGGCGGCAAGTCCATTTACGATGTCTGCTGCCTGTCGTGTCGCGAGTCGCTCGAGTTTTTTGAGGGCCTGGAGCTTACCGAGCGTCAGCAGTTTATCGGCGGGCGCATCGTCAAGGAAATCCTGGAGCGCTTGCGTTTTCTGGTCGATGTCGGACTCGACTATCTGACGCTTGATCGCGCCTCGGCGACGCTTTCCGGCGGCGAGGCCCAGCGTATTCGCCTGGCAACGCAGATCGGCGCCGGCCTCATGGGCGTTCTGTACATTCTGGACGAGCCGTCGATCGGCCTTCACCAACGCGATAACGAGCGCCTGATCAAGACGCTCGAGCGCTTGCGCGATATCGGTAATACCGTTATCGTCGTCGAGCACGACGAAGATACGATTCGCGCTGCCGACTACGTGATCGATATGGGTCCCGGTGCGGGCGTTAACGGCGGACACGTGGTCGCCGCGGGAACGCCTGCCGATATCATGGCGTGCTCCGATTCCATGACGGGTGCCTATTTGACCGGCAAGCGGATGATCCGCGTGCCCGATGAGCGCCGCAAGCCCGGCCGCGGCTGTCTTAAGATCACGGGTGCCCGCGCTAACAACCTCAAAAACGTTACCGCCAAGATTGAGTTCGGTACGCTCACAGTCGTTACCGGTGTTTCGGGATCGGGCAAGAGCTCCCTGGTCACCGATACGATTGCGCCCGCGCTTACGAATGCCATCCATCGTTCGACGCGTCCCGTGGGGCCGTACAAGAAGATTGAGGGCATCGAGTGCATCGATAAGGTAATCGATATCGACCAGTCGCCGATCGGCCGCACGCCGCGTTCGAACCCTGCGACCTATATTGGCCTGTGGGATGATCTGCGTGCGCTATTTGCAAGCACGCCGGAGTCGAAGGCGCGCGGCTACTCGCCGGGACGTTTCTCCTTTAACGTAAGCGGCGGTCGCTGCGAGGCGTGCAAGGGCGATGGACAGATCAAGATCGAGATGCACTTCCTTCCCGATATTTATGTCCCCTGTGAGGTATGTGGCGGCAAGCGTTATAACCGCGAGACACTCGAGGTTACCTACCGCGGCAAGACAATCTCGGATGTGCTCGACATGAGTGTCACCGAGGCACTGGCTTTCTTTGGGAATATCCCGCAGATTAAGCGCAAACTGCAGACCCTATATGACGTGGGTCTGGGTTATGTGAGCTTGGGCCAGCCCGCTACGACGCTTTCGGGCGGCGAGGCGCAGCGCGTGAAGCTCGCCAAGGAGCTTCATCGTCGTCAGACAGGCAAGACGTTCTACATTTTGGACGAGCCCACAACCGGCCTTCATTTTGAGGATGTTCGCCAGCTGCTCGACGTGTTGCAGCGCCTGGTCGATGCGGGCAACACGGTTCTGGTGATCGAGCACAACCTTGATGTCATCAAGGTCGCCGACCGCCTGATCGATATGGGCCCCGAAGGCGGCAATGGCGGCGGAACCGTCGTGGTTTCGGGCACACCGGAGCAGGTTGCGGACTGTCCGCAGAGTTATACGGGCAAGTTTTTGGCGCCGTTGCTCAGGCGTGACCGGGAGCGTCAGGCTCAACTTGATGCTCAATAAATAGGCGATTCAGTTTATGGGCGCCATCGACTCCTTGTGATTCGATGGCGCTTGCTGTGCCGAAGTGACGTATGCAGCCGAATTGGACATATACTTAATCTTTGCGTCCGAATGCGAGGGAAAGGATATGTCATGGCAAAGGCTGTAAAGACGCCAAAAACCAATGCGATGCGCGAGTTGGAAAGCGCCGGCATTTCCTATGTTCTACATACGTACGAAGACGATGGTGATGAGTCGGTGGGCCTGGGGGTCGCGATTTCGGAGCAGCTTGGCGAGGAGCCCGGTCAAGGATTTAAGACCTTGGTCTGCGTGACGCCGTCCAACGACCATGTCGTGTGCTGCATCCCTGTTGCCGATGAGCTCGATCTAAAGTCCGCCGCGCGTGCCGCGGGGGAGAAGTCCTTGGTTATGATGCATGTGAAGGATTTGCTTGCGGCGACTGGCTACGTTCGCGGCGGCTGCAGCCCGGTCGGTATGAAAAAACGCTACCGGACGCTCATTGATGAGACGTGTGTCCTTTGGGATACCATTTTTATTTCGGGAGGCAAGCGTGGTTATCAGCTCGAGCTTGCACCCGATGATTTAATTGCATTTTGCGGGGCGACGGTTGCCGCGATTACGAGAGAGGACTGAGCGATGCCGCAGGAAGAATTGAAGCGCGGAGCTCATTTTGCAAAAGAATCTGCGCCTCAGACACCCTCATCCGAAGCTTCTTCGTCGCGAGATGACACTGACGACATGGGCTCGTCGGACTACTCCACGGTTGGTCGTTCCGCCGGGCTTATGACCATCCTGACTATCGTGTCTCGCGTCACCGGTTTTATCCGCACGTGGGCAATGGCGGCCGCTATCGGCATGTCGCTACTCTCGTCCTCCTATCAGGTCGCCAACAACCTGCCCAATATGCTCTACGAACTCGTGATGGGTGGCATGCTCGTGACGGCGTTTTTGCCCGTGTACATGGGCGTGAGGCGTGAGCAGGGTCGCGAGGCCTCGAACGAGTACGTGGGCAACCTGCTCGGCATTCTGCTTTTAGTGCTGGGTGGCATTTCGTTGCTGGGGACCGTGTTCGCCCCGGGCTTTATCTGGACGCAATCGTTCCTTTCGGGTGACGGTGGCAGCATGGATACCGCTGCGTTCATGTTCCGTTTCTTTGCCATCCAGATTCTGTTTTATGGTTTGGGCTCGGTGTTCTCGGGCGTTCTCAACGCACACCGCGACTACTTTTGGTCGACGTTTGCCCCGGTCCTCAACAATGTGATCGTCATTGCGAGCTTTATGGGTTTTGCGCCCGTGTCCGCACAGTTTGGCGAACGTGCCGGCATCATCTTGATTGCGGCCGGTACGACCCTCGGTGTCTTTGTTCAGATGGCATGTCAGATTCCCGCGCTTGGCAAGCACGGCGTGCATCCCCATATCCATATCGACTTTAAGGACCCCGCGCTGCGCCAGACGATTGCGCTCGGTATCCCGACGCTGCTCGCCACGGTGTGCATGTTTGTCTCGACTTCTATCACCAACGCTGCCGCGCTGGTGGTCCAGCCCGAGACGGGTCCTTCCGTCATCGCCTATGCGCGCCTGTGGTACACGCTGCCCTACGCGCTGATTGCCGCCTCGCTTTCGACGGCGCTCTATACCGAGCTCTCTCATGACGCACAGGAGAAGGATTACGACAGCGTTCGCACGGGCATTTCGCGTGGCGTCGCCCAGATGCTGTTCTTCCTGATTCCGTTCGCACTGTACCTGATTGTCTTCGCACGTCCGCTCAATATGATCTACTGTGCTGGCAAGTTCGATGAATCCGGCGTGGCTCTGGTGTCCGAGTACCTTGTCTACCTGGCGCTCTCGCTGCCGCTCTACGGCGTGGTCGTGTTGATGCAGAAGAGCTTCTCTGCCTTGCTCGACATGAAGCCCTATAGCCGCTATTGCCTGTATTCCGCCATCGGCCAGGCCGGCTCGGTTCTGCTGTTTGGCGTTGTGCTGGGCTTCGGTATGCCGGCAATCGCGCTTTCGTATGTCGTCGACTACGTGATCTTGGTCGGCTGTTCGCTGTGGTGGCTGCGGCGTCGCCTGCGTGGCCTTCAGGTCAAATCTATCCTACATGGCGGTTTCTTTGGCCTTTTGCTCGGTGGCCTAGGTGCTGCCGCAGGCGCCGGCGTCATGTGGGCGCTTGAACACTTTGTCGGGGCACTTGGCGGCTCGATTCTGATTACTCTTGGCTACGTTTGCGTTGCGGGTGTCGCCTCGCTTGTTGTTACCTTTGGCCTTGCCGTCGTCCTTAAGATGCCCGAGGTCTCGGCGCTGCTTCGTCGCAAGTAGGTGCGCGTGGCCGGTCACGACAACATACCAACGCTTGCCGAGCAGGTTTCGCGCGTTCCCACACAGCCCGGATGCTACCTTTGGAAGGATGCCAAGGGCGATGTCATCTACGTGGGCAAGGCGAAAAACCTGCGCGCCCGCATGCGTCAATACGTGACACTGCAGGATGAGCGTCAAAAGATCCCGCTGATGATGCAGCTGGTGGCGAGCTTTGACTACATCGTTGTCGAAACCGAGCATGAGGCGCTTGTACTCGAGCGCAACCTGATCGGCCAGTACCATCCGTACTTTAACGTCGACCTCAAGGATGACAAGAGCTACCCCTTTATCGCCATTACAAAGGGCGACCTGTATCCCGCGATCAAATACACGCGTGAGCGTCATAAGCCGGGAACGCGCTATTTTGGACCCTATACCGATAGCCGTGCGGCACGTGAGACGATAGATACGCTGCGCAAGGTTATCCCCATCTGCTCTGCATCCTGTGCGGAGTGGCGTCGTTGTCGCCGTACCATCGAGTCCCACAAGGGCGAGGAAGACATCGTCAATATGATTTGCGCACAAAACGGGCGTCCCGGCTTTGACTAGCATGTCGGGCGCGGCCCGGGTGCGTGTGTCGGCGCGATTTCCCCGGCAGACTATGCCAAGAACGTCAAGCGTGTCGAGCGCTTTTTGTCGGGCCATCGCAAGGATGTCGTCGATGAGCTGACCTCCGAGATGACGGATGCCGCCGAGGCGCTCGACTTTGAGCGCGCGGCACGCGTCAAACGTCGTTTGGAGGTCATCAGGGGTCTGGACGATCGTCAGCAAGTCGTTTTTCCCTCCAGTGTCGATATCGATGTCATCGGGTTCTATCGCGAGGAGACCATCTCCGCCGCTTGCGTCTTCGTCGTTCGCGAGGGCCGAACAGTTCGCACCTGCGAGTTCATTCTCGACAAGGGTCTTGATGTTGACGAGGAAGAGCTCCAGTCGGGCTTTCTTAAGCGCTATTACGACGAGACGGCTGATATTCCAGCTGAGGTCAACCTTTCCGTCGAGCTTGAGGATGCGGAGGCGCTGGGGGAATGGCTTGCGGGCAAGCGCGAGCGTTCCTGCCATCTCCATAGGCCGCAGCGTGGCGAAAAGCACCGTTTGCTCGATATGGCATCCAAAAATGCGCGCCATGCCCTCATGCGCTACATGATGCGAACGGGGTACGCTGACGACCGCACCAATCAGGCGCTCCTGGAGCTCGAAAGCGCGCTGGCGCTGCCAGCGCCGCCGATGCGTATCGAGTGCTTCGATATCTCGACGCTGCACGGAACCTTTACCGTCGCCTCGATGGTGGTGTTTACCAACGGACGCGCCGACAAGAGCCAGTACCGTCGTTTTAAAATTCAGGCCGAATTGGACGAGGCAAACGACTTCGTGTCGATGTCCGAGGTTTTGGGACGACGCTATGCTCCCGAGCGCATGGCCGACGAGCGCTTTGGATCGCGCCCCGATTTGCTCGTTGTCGATGGCGGTAAGCCGCAATTGACCGCTGCGATCAAGCAACTTGAGGCTCTTGGGCTCGATATACCAGTTTGTGGCTTGGCAAAGGCCGATGAGGAGGTTTTCGTGCCTTGGGACGAGACTCCAGTCGTGCTTCCGACCGGGTCCGCGTCGCTCTATCTAATCAAACAGGTGCGCGATGAATCGCACCGTTTTGCCATCACGTTCCATCGCGAATTGCGCGATAAAGCCATGACGGTTTAGGTACTAGATGACGTTCCAGGCGTGGGAACCACCAGAAAACGTGCCCTTATGCGCCATTTTGGCTCGATGAAGCGTTTGCGCGCGGCGAGCGAGCAAGAGATCGCGGAAGTTCGAGGCGTTCCGGCCGATGTCGCCAAAGCGGTCCACGAGGCACTTGTTGCATGGAATGCCGAACGCGCCCAGGCATCGGCCAACCGTTCCGATAGCTAAACACGAGCCTAAACAACTGATATACATGATTGCGCGATTTTCAACCATTTATTTCGCCATGATTGCCTGCTGGTTTCGGGTTTTATTAACGCTAAAACGTTTGACTAACCCAAGCGAAAACCCTGCTATCCTGCGGGTTGACGAAGACTGATATCTCACCTCGCCGATACATACTGTCTGGCGAATCATTTGTCAATGAATTCGGTGAACGGTAGTAAATACCGTTCAAGCGTATGTATGTATCGGTCGCCGAGCGCGGCACCTCAGTTGGGTTCGTCGGTAGGTAAGGTATATATCGTCCGCAAGTTGCGCGGGGGCACGTCTAGGTGCTCCCGAGTAAGATTCTCTATTGATAGGAGAAGACATGGCCATCATCAACAAGGGTATGTCCAGGCGTTCGTTCCTCGGCCTCACCGGCAGCGTCGCTGCTGTCGCCGGCCTTGGTCTCACTGGCTGCGGTGGCAGCTCTAGCGACGAGGGTTCCGCTTCCGGCTCCACCGATTCCGCCAACCGTGGCGGCGGCGTGATCACCGCTGGTTCCGCTTACGCTCCGTCCAGCTTCGATCCCGCCAGCACTGGCTCCGCTGTGGGCCTGGGTGCTAACTGGCACGTCGTCGAGGGCCTCTACGGCATCGATTACCACGACTACAGCACCTTCAACGAGCTCGCCACCGACGATCCCAAGTCTGTGGACGACACCACTTTCGAGGTCACCATCCGCAAGGGCGCCAAGTTCTCCGATGGCACCGAGGTCACCGCTGACGATGTCGTTGCCTCCTACACCGCTTGCGCCGCTTCCGCTACCTATGCTCCGTTCTTCCAGCCCTTCGAGTCCATCGAGGCCAAGGACGCCAGCACCGTGACGGTCAAGACTAAGGTCCCCAATTTCTCCCTGCTCAAGGATCGTCTGGCCATCGTCCGCGTTACCCCGGCCACCCAGACCGAGGAGGATCGCGCCAAGCAGCCGATCGGTTCCGGCCCCTGGATGTACGACTCTATCTCCGATACCGAGATCACCTTGGTTCCCAACCCCGAGTACAACGGTGAGTATGCTGCCGAGGATAAGAAGATCCAGTACAGCATCCTGACCGACCCCACCGCTCGCGTTACCGCTCAGCAGGAGGGCTCCACGCTCGTTATGGAGCTCGTTACCGCTGACGCCGTCGACCAGCTCGAGAGCGCCGGCTGCAAGATCGATAACGTTCAGGGTTTCGGCACCCGCTTCATCATGTTCAACGTCGCCAAGGAGCCTTGGAACAACGTCAAGGTCCGTCAGGCTGTCATGTATGCGCTCGACACCGAGAAGATGGTCAGCAACACCTTCGCCGGCCTTGCCACCGCTGCCAGCTGCTACCTGCCCAAGAGCTTCACCAACTATCATGAGGCTTCCACGGTGTACAAGACCGACGCCAAGAAGGCTAAGAAGCTCATCGAGGAGTCTGGCATCACCCCGGGTGCCATCACCCTGCGCACCACCGACAACGAGCAGATTAAGGGCATGGCCGCCCAGGTCAAGAACGACCTCGACGCTCTCGGCTTCGATGTGACCATCCAGACCGATACCTCGCCGGCCACTTACGCTGCCATCGACGGCGGCGAGGCCTACGATATCCTCCTTGCCCCTGGCGATCCTTCCTGCTTCGGCGCCGACCCCGACCTGCTGCTCAACTGGTGGTACGGCGACAACGTCTGGATGCAGACCCGTTGCCCGTGGAAGGAGTCCGCTGAGTGGCAGAAGCTCCACGGCCTCATGGACGAGGCTCTTGCCGCCGAGGGCGACGAGCAGCAGAAGAAGTGGAACGAGTGCTTCGACATCATTGCCGACAACGCCGTTCTGTACCCCGTTGTCCACGTCAAGACCGTCTCCGCTTCCTGGGACGATCCGTCCACTGCACCCAACGGCGAGGCCCTCGATGGCTTCAAGGGCATCGGCACGACGAGCATGTCCTTCAGGGGCGTTGCGACCGTCAAGGCGTAAGACTCGCTTGAGTCTGTATGCAGGATGTCGGTCGTTGGGACCGTATCCTCATAGTTGAAACAAAGACCCGGGCGGCAACGATGTCGCTCGGGTCTTGTAATGAGTATCCGTACTCATATACCAGTTGGTCCTACCGACAAAAGAAAGGGGAGAGAACGTGAACAACTTGCTACGTTTGATTGGAAGGCGTCTTGTGGCGCTGCCGATCATGGCATTGGGCGTCACCGTCCTGGTGTTCTTCCTTATGTCGTTCTCCAAGACCGACCCCGCCTACACGGCGTTGGGTGACGGTGCCTCGCCCGAGGCGGTTGCCGAGTACCATGAGAAGTATGGTCTGGACGACCCCTGGCCCGTGCGCTACGTGCGCTATATGGGCGATCTGATCCATGGCGACATGGGCACCTATGGTGCTGCTCGCAACTCCGTTGCCAAGCGCATCTCCACGGCCCTGCCCGTCACGATGCAGCTGACCTTTATCGGTCTTGCTATCGGTGCGGTCGTTTCGTTTTTGCTCGGCGTCATCGCGGCACTGTATCGCGACAAATGGCCGGACCAAGTGATCCGCGTCTTTTCCATCGCCGGCTTGGCAACCCCGTCGTTCTGGCTTGCCGTTCTGTTGATCCTGCTGTTCTCTTCCTACCTTAAGGTGCTCCCGGCATCGGGTGCTCTGCCTCACTTCACCACGAATCCGGTTGGCTATCTGGGACGTATGATCATGCCCGCTATCGCCTTGGCATTTCCGCTGACGGGCCAGATGACTCGTATCGTGCGTACCGCCATGGTCGAGGAGCTCGACAAGGATTATGTCCGTATGGCTCGCGGCGCCGGCGTTCCCGAGAAGGTCGTCGTCGGCATCAACGTTCTTCGCAATGCGCTGATCACCCCGGTCACCACCCTCGGTCTTAAGATCGGTTACCTCATGGGCGGCGCCGTCGTCATCGAGGTTATCTTCAACCTCCCCGGCATGGGCACCGCGATTCTGCAGGGCGTTCAGGGCAACGAGGCGAACCTGGTTCAGGGCGTCGTCATCGTCGTTGCTCTTGCCTTCATCATCATCAACATCGTGGTTGACATGCTCTACCTGCTCATCAACCTGCGCATCAGGACGGTGTAGATTATGGTAAAGATTCGAGAGAAGCAAACCGAGCTGCTCGAGAAGGCTGCCTCCAAGGGGCTCAAGCTCGGTGGCTGGAAGAAGATGACGCTGTCTTCTAAGATTGCAGCCGTCGTGCTGGTGCTGGTCGCCCTGACTGCGATTCTGGCGCCCCTTCTTGCCCCCTATAGCCCGGTCGAGATTTTTACGGCTCGCCAGGCTCCCGGCAACGGATTTATTTTCGGTACCGACGATAAGGGTCGCGACATTCTGTCGCGTATGCTCTACGGTGGTCGTTACTCGCTGATTATCGGCTTTGGCGCCACTGCCATGGCTCTGGTCTGCGGCTCGGTCGTTGGCGCCCTTGCAGCGGTTTCGCGCAAGGCCGTCTCCGAGACGATCATGCGTATCTTGGACATCATCATGTCCATCCCAGGCATCGCCCTCGCGGCCGTCTTCGTCTCCATCCTGGGCAACTCCGTGCCGTCGATCATCTTCGCCATCGGCTTTATGTACACTCCGCAGATTGCCCGTATCGTGCGCGCCAACATCGTGTCCGAGTACGGCGAGGACTATGTCCGCGCGGTCATCGTTTCCGGCGCCAAGGCTCCGTGGATTTTGATCAAGCATGTTCTGCGTAACTGCATCGCCCCGATCATGGTCTTCACCGTTACCCTGGTCGCCGACGCTATCATCTTCGAGGCCTCGCTGACCTTCATCGGCGCTGGTATCCAGGAGCCCACCGCTACCTGGGGCAACATCCTCGCCGACGCCCGCGGCGGCGTGCTCGCCGGCCGTTGGTGGCAGGCGCTGTTCCCGGGCCTGGCCATCATGATCACCTGCCTGGCGCTCAACATCCTCTCCGAGGGCATTACCGACGCCATGGCCGCTGCTCCCTCTGCCGCCCTGGATCCGACCGATTCCTCCAAGCGTCGCGAGGCCGACCTGCTGGTCTCCGACCCCGTTCGCGCCTACAAGGAGCAGGCCCAGTCCCTCTCCGCTCGCCTTGGCGCCCTGCGCGATGTCGAGCTCAAGCGTGACGATCGCCATGTGCCCGACGAGTCTGTCGAACCGATTCTCTCGGTCCGTGACTTCTGCATTCAGTTTGAGCATCACGGTGATATCAACGTCGTCGACCATGTCAACTTTGACGTCCGTCCTGGTCAGACCATGGGCCTGGTGGGCGAGTCCGGTTGCGGTAAGTCCATCACCACGCTGGCCATCATGGGCCTGACCGATGAGGACGAGCATCTTTCCGGCGAGGTCCTCTGGGAGGGCCGTGACCTGCTCAAGATGAGCAAGAAGGAGTGGTTCGGCCTGCGCGGTACCGATATCGCTATGGTCTATCAGGACGCCCTGTCCTCGCTCAACCCCTCCATGCTCATCTCTGCCCAGATGAAGCAGCTCACCAAGCGCGGCGGAACCCGCAGCGCCGAGGAGCTCCTGGAGCTCGGCGGCCTCGATCCCAAGCGCACGCTCGAGAGCTATCCGCACGAGCTTTCCGGCGGCCAGCGTCAGCGTGTCCTGATCGCTATGGCCCTTACCCGCGACCCCAAGCTGGTCAGCTGCGACGAGCCCACGACCGCTCTGGACGTTACCGTCCAGAAGCAGGTCATCAAGCTGCTCAACGATCTTCAGGCCAAGCTCGGCTTTGCCATGATCTTCGTTTCGCACGACCTGGCGCTGGTCGCCGAGGTCGCCCATAACATCACGGTTATGTACGCCGGTCAAGTTATCGAGCAGGCACCCACCAAGGAGCTGCTCACTAACCCTCTTCCCGCAGAAGGTTCGCGGTCTTCTGGGTTCCGTTCTGTCCATCGAGAGCGGTTCGGGCCGTCTGCACCAGGTGCCCGGCGCCGTTCCGAGCCCGCGCGATTTCCCCAAGGGCGATCGCTTCGCGCCCCGCTCGAGCCACCCGCGTATTGGCCTGGACACCCGTCCGGTCTTCAAGCGCGTGCCCGGCACCGAGCACTTCTATTCCGAGCTCCCCGACGAGGTGCTCAAGGCAAATGGTTTGACCCCTCACGCGGAGGTGATGTAGATGAGCGAGACCGCAGTAAACGGCGTCGAGCCGATCATCTTCCTTGATGACGTCCACGTCACCTTTAGGACCCGTACCGGCTCGATTCTGCACCCCAACCTGGTTCACGCCGTCCAGGGTGTAACGATTAAGCTCATGCCCGGTCAGACGATTGGCATCGTCGGCGAGTCCGGTTGCGGTAAGTCCACCACCGCTAACGTCATGTGCGGCCTGCAGGCCCCCACGAGCGGCAAGGTCTACTTTAAGGGCAAGGACGTTACCAAACGTACCGCCGAGGACCGTCGCCACATGGGTCGCGTCATCTCGGTCGTGTTCCAGAACCCGGCCACGGCGCTCAACCCCCGCATGGTCGTTCGCGAGCAGCTGCTCGACCCCATGCGCGTCCACAACCTGGGTACCGAGGCCGAGCAGGAGAAGCGCGTCAAGGAACTCTTGGAGCTCACCGGTCTGCCCAGCTCCGCTGCCGAGGTTCTTCCCGGCCAGCTTTCGGGCGGCCAGCGTCAGCGCGTCGCAATTGCCCGTGCCCTGTCGCTGAACCCCGATGCCATCATCGCCGACGAGCCCACCTCGGCTCTGGACGTTTCGGTCCGCGCGCAGATTCTGAACCTGCTGACCGACCTTAAGAAGGAGCTCGGCCTGGCCATGGTGTTCATCAGCCATGACATCCAGACGGTCCGCTATATCTCTGACGACATCATCGTTATGAATGGCGGCAAGATCGTCGAGCAGGGCGAGGCCAAGCAGGTCTTCCAGCACCCCCAGGACCCCTACACCAAGATGCTGCTCGGCGCTGCGCCGTCGCTGCTGCATCCCAAGCTCGGCGAGTAGCCTCGCTTTCCCTCCCGTGCGCCCGGTTCCTTTGCCGGGCGCACCTCCGTTGCGATTTCGAAAGGTTGGGTTCACGAGCCATGCCAAGTGCTCAGGAGCTACAACATCAATTTGGTGAATATCGAGGCGCCATGCCCCGTCCATCAGATTTCGATCTCTTTTGGAAGGATCGCATGGCCGAGGCCGACGCCGTCGGGCTTGACTATGCGATCGAGGCGGCATCGGTCACCGACGCCGTGACCTGCCAGCTTTTCGACCTCTGGTATACCGGCATGTGTGGCGCTCGCCTTCATGCCAAGTACCTTAAACCCGTCTCGGACGAGCCCGTGCCATTGGTACTTCAGTTCCATGGGTATCCAGGTGCAAGCCGCAGCTGGTTTGAGCAGGCATCGTTTGCGGGCATGGGCATGGCACTCATCGCCCTCGACTGCCCCGGCCAAGGAGGTCCCTCCGAGGACATTGGTGGATTTGAGGGCACAACGGTCGCGGGCCATATCGTCGCCGGTATCGACGGCGACCCGGCCAACCTCTACTATGTCCGCTTGCACCAAGATATTCGCATCCTGTGCCGCATCGTTCGCGAGCTCGAGGGCATCGATCTTGCCCGTGTGTTTGTGAACGGCGCGTCTCAGGGCGGTGGTTTGGGCATTGCGACCTGTGCGCTTAACAGCGAGCTTATCAATCGTGCCGCCATCCTCTATCCCTTCCTGTCAGATTTCCGCCTAGTCTGGGATTTGGATGCCGACGACATTGCCTACGAGGGCCTGCGCTATTGGTCTCGCTGGTTTGACGAGGACTCGACTCGTATTGACGAAGCCTATGCCAAGCTGGCGTACTTCGATTCCAAGAACTTTGCCCCTATGGTCAAATGCCCCGTGCTGTTTGGCACCGGCACAGCCGATATCGTCTGTCCGCCAGCGACGCAGTTTGCGGTCTATAACAATCTGACCTGCGAAAAGCGTCATGAGTTCTTTGAAGGCTTTGGCCACGAGGAGATTCAGGATTTTGACGATTTGATCATTCCGTTTTTCTGTAAGGGAGGGGAGGCTCATGTCTAAGTGCGAGAGCAATGTTGACGAGCTGATTGTCCCCGGGCTCGTGGGAATTCCTGGAACGGTTTCGTCAAGGCTCGCAGAATATCGGGACTGGTGCGGTGATGTCCAAGCAGATGTTTCTGATTTAGAGACATGCGCTTCGAATCTTGAGATTCAAGGCCTGGCCATTACGGCGATTGACTTTGTTAACCCCTGCGCCCGTTACTCGGAGGTCTCCTTTGAGCTCGGTGACGATGCGATTCACGCTCGTTTGATCGAGCCTGTCGGTCGCGCCCGAGTATCTGAGCGCGTGCCGTTGTGCCTGATGTTCCACGACATCGATCGGCCTGTGCGCGGCTGGCATCACATGACGAGATTTGCCGCCATGGGGTATGCCGTCCTCGCGCTGGATGACGATGTTGCTGGTGCGGACGACCTGCAGCGGGGGATTTCTTCGCCCGCTTTTGTCGAGCGCGTCCGTTGGGGTTGCGCGCTGGCGAAGGTGGCGCGCAATCTTGATGGCATGGACCCCGACCGCATCTTTGCATGGGGCGAGGGTCTTGGCGGCGGAGTCGCGCTAGCGGTTTCTGCTCTGGACGAGCGGGGCCTCGCCTGCACGGCGGTTGCCAATCCGCTTCCTGGCGGCCTCGAGGCGCTGTCGTCTCGGGTGCGCGGATCGGTGCTCATGGGCACATCGCTTATGGATACCGTGAGCGATCCCAAGGATCAGTTTGCCGTATTCAACGGTCTTGAGTGTGACCGGAGGCATATCATCTATGCAAAATACGCTCACGAGCGCATCAATGCGTTCGAAAACGAAGTCGTCGACTTTTTTAACCAAACGTTCTACTCGTGTTCTTTGGCCTAGACGGCCTGGACACTGCCAACAAGAGTGGGTGGCATAGGGCCGCCCGCCAGACAGCTAAGGAGATTCTTGTGGCAACTCAGAAATTCACCGGCGTTATCCCTCCCGTCGTTGTTCCCGATACCGAAGATCACCAGCTCGACGTTGCCTCCTTTGAGCGCAGCATCAACCGCATGATCGATGCCGGCGTCGATGGCCTGTTCTTCTTGGGATCCTCGGGCGAGGTCGTCTTCTCCACCGACGAGCGCCGTCGCCAGATTATCGCCGAGGCCGTTCGTATCGTCGACCACCGTGTGCCTGTTCTGGTCGGCATCATCGATACCGAGACCGAGCGCATGATTGAGCACGGCAAGGTCGCCCAGGAGCTGGGCGCCGATGCCCTCGTCGCCACCTGCCCGTTCTATGCCCTGCAGGGCATGACCGAGGTTGAGGAGCATTTCCGCATCCTGCACGAGGAGCTCGACCTGCCAATCTTTGCCTATGACATTCCCGTCTGCGTTCACACCAAGCTCCCCTGGAAGCTCCTTGCCAAGCTCGGCGCCGAGGGCGTCCTTGCTGGCGTCAAGGATTCCTCGGGTGATGACATCTCGTTCCGCTACCTCGTTCAGGAGAACGAGAAGAACGGCCATCCGATGAGCATCCTCACCGGTCACGAGGTTGTTGTCGACGGCGCTTACCTCGGTGGCGCCGACGGTTCCGTCCCGGGTCTCGCCAACGTTGAGCCCGAGGGCTACGTGCGTCAGTGGAAGGCCGCTCAGGTTGGCGACTGGGCTACCGTCAAGGCCGAGCAGGATCGCCTCAATGAGATTTCGCATATCTGGGATGTCACCTCGGGCGTCCAGGGCTATGCCGGTGGCGTCGGCGCCTTCAAGACCGCTATGAACCTCATGGGTATCTTCGACAGCCCGACCATGCCGCGCCCGGTGAAGGCCATGACCGGCGAGAACGTCGAGGCTATTAAGAAGGTCCTCCAGGACAACGGTCTCCTGTAAAGCTTCCCCGGGCACCCGATCTTGGGGCTCAAGCGGTCGAGCGTGACCCATTAGGTCAACGCCCGACCGCTTTCACCCCAACCTCGGGCACCCGGGAAACCTTTACCAAGCTGCGGCGATAACGCAGCCTTCATTTCCTGTAGTTGTTTTTATCTCCTAAGGAGAGCGACATGGAGAACAAGTACGTCTGCTCTGTCGATATCGGCGGAACTAAGATCGCGACTGCCATCATGGAGTACCCGGCTGACGGCAGCGTGCCTCATCCCGTTTTTGAGGCCGAGGTTCCCACTGAGGCCCAAGAGGGCGGCGAGGCCGTCTTCCAGCGTATCGAGGCGTCCATCAAGGCTGCTCTCGAGGCGAATCCCGATGTCGAGGTCCTTGGCGTCGGCATCGGTGCCGCCGGCGTCGTCGATCCCAAGACGGGCGCCATCGCGTATGCCAACGAGATCATGCCCGGCTGGTCCGGCGTTCAGTTGGGGCCGCGCCTGCGCGAGGACCTCGGTCTTCCCGTTGCCGTCGTAGGCGACGTGCAGGCTCATGCTCTGGGTGAGGCCCACTGGGGCGTCGGCAAGGGCAAGTTCTCCGTCTTGTGTCTTGGCATCGGTACGGGCATCGGCGGCGCATATGTCGAGAACGGCCGCGTGATGCAGGGCTTCCATGGTGCTGCCGGTCATATGGGCCACATCGAGTGCTCGGCTGCCGCCGGCATTCCCTGCGCCTGCGGGCGTTCCGGCCATCTGGAGTCGGTTGCTTCGGGCACTTCCATTGGTCGTATGTACGATGAGCGCTTTGGTCGCGTCGACCCCAGCCGTCCTTCGGTCGGTCGCGATGTGAACGACCTGTGCCGTGCGGGCGACGCAAAGGCGACCGAGGTCATCCATGACGCCGGCTTTGCGCTGGGGGCCAGCTTGGGCTCGCTCGCTAACATCCTGGACCCTGAGGTCATCGTGCTTTCGGGCGGCGTGATTCACCAAGGTCCCGATTGGCGTTCGCAGACGTGGAAGGATTCGGTGCACGAGGGCTATGCCAGCCAGGCGCTCGATCCGCTTCAGAACACACCGATCCTCATCGGTTCTCTGGAGGGCGATGCTCCGCTCATCGGTGCCGCTGAGCATCTTCTTGCCTCGTTGAAGTAAACGTATCTGCTGTAGGAGCCTCCCGAGACAACACGCCTCGGGAGGCTGTTCTAAGAAAGGTTGCAGCCTTATGACCGTTGATCCTTTGATCCAGTCCCTGAAGGGTAAACTCGTCGTGAGCGTTCAGGCGTATATGGGCGAGCCGCTTCGTACGCCCGAGACCATGGCTCAAATGTCTCGCGCTTGCGAGCTCGGCGGCGCCGCCGCCATTCGCTGCCAGGGCCTTGCCGACATTGCCGCCATTAAGGGTCGCTGTGAGGTTCCCGTCATCGGCCTGTGGAAGGATGGGCACGAGGGCGTTTACATCACGCCGACGCTGCGTCACGCTCGCGCCTGCGTTGCTGCCGGTGCCGATATCGTGGCGATCGACGCCACCGATCGTCCGCGCCCCGATGGCAAGACGGTCGAGGATACCTTCCGCCCGCTGCACGAGGAGGGTGTGCTCCTGATGGCCGACTGTGCCACCATCGAGGATATTCGTCGTGCTGTCGATATGGGCTTCGACCTGGTATCCACCACGCTTTCTCACGGCGTCGCCGCCATCGACTGCACCATGGCCGATGGCCCCGACCTGCCGCTCCTGCGTCAGGCGACCGAGGAATTCCCCGGCCTTCCCATCATTTGCGAGGGCCGCGTGCATACGCCCGAGGAGGCTCGCGCCGCGATCGATGCTGGCGCCTGGGCCGTTGTCGTCGGCACCGCCATCACGCACCCCACGAGTATTACGAGTTGGTTCAAGGCTGCGCTTGAGGCGTAAGACAGGCCTCGTATCCGCTCGGGGCGGTATACTCAATATAGGCAATTGACCGCGCGGGATCCGGGTTGCTGGGTCCCGCGCTTGTTTTCGGGAGGCAGCACATGCAAAAGGGAGATGCCATGGATGCGGCGGAGCGCTCGGAGCGCATCCCCGATATCGTCATCATCACCGGAATGTCCGGATCGGGCCGCACACAGGCCATGCACGTGTTCGAGGACATGGGCTATTTTTGCATCGATAACCTGCCTCCGCGTCTCATCGCCCAGCTTGCCGAGCTCGTCGGCATCAATACTGGCGTGGGCAGGCATCTCGCCGTCACCTGTGACCTGCGCAGCCAGGGCTTGTTCGATGAGCTGCTCGATGCCGTTGCCGCACTCGAGGAGCGCGAGATGAGCTGTGACATCGTGTTTCTCGAGGCCTCTGACGAGGTGCTGATCCGTCGCTATAGCGAAAACCGCCGCCGCCATCCCATTGCCAAGCCGGGGGAGACTACGGCCGATGCGATTCAGCGCGAGCGCCTGCAGCTGCAGGGTGTGCGCGATCGAGCCGATATGATCATCGACACGAGCCGCCTGCGTACCTCTGCCCTGCGCAACAAATTGCGCATGGCGTTCTCCGAGTTGTCCGACCAGCAGCTCATGGACGTTCACGTGTTCTCGTTTGGCTTTAAGCACGGTATGCCCGTCGAGGCGGACATTATGATCGACGTTCGCTTCCTGCCCAATCCGTTCTACGATCCCGAGATGCGCACCATGACCGGTCTCGATAAGAAGGTCTCCGACTTTGTTCTGGACCATCCCAAGACCCAGGAGTTCTGGAAAGCTTGGACGCAGCTGCTCGATACGGTCATGCCCGGCTATATCGCGGAGGGCAAGCCACAGCTTTCTATTGCCATCGGCTGCACGGGCGGTCAACACCGCAGCGTTGCCATCGCCGAGGCCACGGCACGTTATTTGGAAGGCGCCCAATATCACGTGAGCATTTCCCACCGCGACCTTTCGCGCGCCAACACGAAAGCATAGGCTTGCATGTCGTTTACCGCCGAGGTGCGTGACGAGCTCGCGCGCTGCGAACCCGAATGTGAATACTGCGATTTGTCGACGCTTGCCGCCCTGACGCGTGTGAGCGGTACACTTTCGCTGGCCGGCTCCGGGCGGTATCGTTTGACGGTCGCGACCGAGACGGGCGCCGTCGCGCGCACGATGATCACACTGACGCATCGCATCCTTAAGCTCAAAACGGAATTCACCGTTCGTAAATCTGTATTGCATAAGGTTCGAAACTACCTCATCACCTTGCCTGATCAGCCAGACCTGGATAAGGCTCTGGTGCTGCTGGGCATCCTCGACCGCAGGGGAGGACTTGTCGCCGGCGTGCCCCGGCATATCGTTGCCCGTCCCTGCTGCAGGCTTGCCTATATCCGCGGCGCGCTCATCGCGGGCGGCTTCGTGGCCGATCCACGCGGCGATTTTCATTTGGAGATCGCGGTGCAGGGCGAGCAGTATGCCAAGGGGCTTTGCGACCTGTTGGAGCAGATTGGGGTCCATGCGCGTGTTAATGCACGGCGTGGGTCATATGCCGTGTACATTAAGAGCGCCGAGGAAATCGAGCATCTTTTAAAGCTGATTGGTGCCAAGCGCAGCGTTGCCGAGATTGAGGAGGCGCGCGCGGTCAAGTTGGTTAAGAACGATGTGAACCGTCGCGTGAACGCCGAGCTCGCCAACCAGACCAGAAGCGCCGGTGCTGCCCAACATCAGCTTGCGCTTATCGATGAGCTCGAACAGCGGGGTTTGCGCGACACGCTTCCGGATGCCTTGGCGGTCTTTTGCGACCTGCGCGAGCGCTATCCCGATCTTTCGCTGCGTGATTTAGGGGAGATGGCTGACCCTCCCTTGTCGAAGTCTGCCCTCTACCATCGAGTTTTGAGGCTTGAAAAGCTCATTGAAGCAAACAGGTAGGTTAAAGTATCGACTTATATACGGATTTAGCTGCTATTTTATTCTTTAAAGCGTTTTAACACAAATTTGATTTTCAATTTCGAGCATTCTCGTGAAATTCAAGTCAAAAAAAAGGTATATTAGGCGAGTGGTTAGTTTGTGGGCCTCAACGGCAGGCGCTGTAGCTTGCGGGGGCCTTACGAAAGGAGACACAATGGCAGTAAAGGTTGCTATTAACGGCTTCGGTCGCATCGGTCGTCTGGCCTTCCGTCAGATGTTCGGTCATGAGGGCTCCGAGATCGTCGCTATCAACGACCTCACCTCTCCCGATATGCTCGCTTACCTGCTGAAGTACGACTCCACGCAGGGCAACTACGCTCGCGATCACGAGGTCGTTGCTGGCGAGGATTCCATCACCGTTGACGGCAAGGAGATCAAGATCTACAAGGAGGCCGACGCCAACAACCTGCCTTGGGGCGACCTCGACGTCGACGTCGTTCTCGAGTGCACCGGCTTCTACACCAGCAAGGCTAAGGCTCAGGCCCACATCCCCGCTGGCGCCAAGAAGGTCGTCATCTCCGC
>URYW01000012.1 GCA_900552145.1 uncultured Collinsella sp.
CCTCTATATTTCGGACAGTCCTGCGCAAGACGAAGGCCACATTAAGTGGCCTTCTTTGCGTGCGGAACTCATTTTGAGCAAGCACCCGCCCTGCCGGGGCTCCCGGGTTCTGCAACGACTCGGCCGTTCGGGTCAGGCGGGCTGATAGGAAAGATGGTGGCGGAGGCGCAAAATGCGCCTCCGCCATTTAAATGTGATGAAAGTGTGGCGAAATGAGCTTATAACTAACGTAAATGTGATAAATGTCACATTTTACCTATGGTAAAATGTGGGAAATATCACGTTTACGGAAGTTTCTTTGCGGGAGGTTCGGTCATGCAGCGAGATATCATTGCCAAGCTTAACGCTTGGAAAGCGTCAGAATATCGTAAGCCGCTTATCCTTAAGGGGGCGCGCCAGGTTGGAAAGACATGGGCGCTTAAGGAGTTCGGACGAACCTCGTACCGCAATTTTGTGTATCTGACGCTCGAGGAGCCGTCACCTGGGGTACAGAGCGAGTACGCTCAGTTTTTCGAAGGTACGCGCGATCCTCGACGGATCATCTCAAATCTTTCCCTGGCACTTGGACAGCCTATCGATCCCGGCGAAACGCTGCTTATTATTGATGAGATCCAGGATTGTCCTTCTGCAGTCGGCGCCCTTAAATACTTCTGTGACGAGGCCCCCGAGTATCACGTCGCATGCGCAGGGTCTTTGTTGGGCGTTCGCTTGTCCCGTGAGACCAGCGCTTTTCCGGTGGGAAAGGTCGAGTTCATGGAGATGCGCCCCATGAGCTTTTCCGAGTTTCTGAAAGCCGAGGGCGCTGCAAACTACGACGAATACCTTGGCGGCCTGGATCAGATCGAGACAGTGCCCGATTTCTTCCATGTCCGTCTCGTCGAGCATCTTCGTCGTTATTTTGCATGCGGCGGCATGCCAGAGGCTCTTGGCCGGTGGGTGGAGACTGGCGATATCGTTCAGGTCGATAAGGTGTTGTCTGATCTCTTGGATTCCTACGAGCGCGATTTTGCCAAGCATGGTGGCCGTGCGCAGTTCGCCAAGCTTTCGCAAATATGGAACTCGATTCCAGCTCAGTTGGCGCGCGAGAACAAAAAGTTCGTTTGGGGTGCGGTGCGCGAGGGGGCTCGTGCTCGAGAATACGAGGATGCTCTGGAATGGCTTGCCGATGCTGGGCTCATCACGGCGGTTCGCCTTAATGCTGCCGGTGGTGTGCCGCTCTCTGCGTACGATGACCTCAAGGCATTTAAAGTCTACTGTCTTGATGTCGGCTTGCTGCGCCGCATGGCAAGGCTGGATGCGTCCGCTTTTGCCATCTCGGATGCGCTATTTTCGGAGTTCAAAGGTTCGTTCGCCGAGAACTATGTGCTTCAGGCATTACTTTCACAGTTAGATGCTGCTCCGCGTTATTGGACAAACGAGAAGCCGAAGCACGAAGTCGATTTTTTGATTCAAGTCGGAAACGAAATCGTTCCCGTCGAGGTCAAATCGGGAGAGGTCGTTCATTCCAGGAGCCTTAAGTACTATGCCGACAAGCATGCGGAGACGACTCCATTGAGGGTCCGCTACTCACTTAAGAACCTAAAGCTCGACGACGGGGTGCTCAACATTCCGTTGTATTTGGCTGATCGATCTGTCCCTCTTATCAAAAAGGCGCTTGATTGTGCGCATCTTGACGTTTAGATCCTGGGTGAGCTGACGGGCGGCGGCTAATTAATCGCTCCGTTACGGCCAGGGAGCTTGGGCCTTAGCGATGCTTGCTTCGCCAAGCCGTGGGGGTCATGCCGGTGTATTGTTTGAATGCTTGGGTGAAGGCGGCCTGCTGAGGGTAGTCGAGCCGCTCTGCTACCTGCGCTATCGTAAGCGAGCTATCGGCCAAAAGGTCCTGTGCTCGCTCCATACGGCGTCTGCGAATGTAGGCGCCCAGGGACTCGCCGGTTTGGGCCTTAAAAGTGGCGCACAGCTTGGAGCGGCTTGTGTAGAGCCTCTCGGCCACCTCGTTGATACCCACACGTCTGCCTTTGTCGAGCGCGCGCTCAATCATTGCCGTTGCTTCTTCGGCAATGGTTATGCTGACGCGTGTGTCTGTCGCCTGCCGCGCCTGCTTGTGGGCCGCGCGCGAACAGGCGAGCTCCGCGACCATGGTCTCCACGATGCCCTGCATATAGACGTGTCCGCCTACGGTGCGGGCGCGGTCCTCGTTAATCCGGCGCAGCGTGTGGCAGATGGCAGACGTCGCTTCCTCGTGCCATGACTCTGCAAACGCCTCAAAGATTCCCGCGAACTCGGTGGGATAGCGGTGCTCCAGTTCGTCAAAATATCCAGGCAAAAAGAGTACCGAGCGCGAGTGATAAAGCTCCCCCGCAAACAGCGGGCTTAATTCCTCGCCACAGCTATCTTGGATAAAGCTGCAAACGGCATTGTTTGGCCACGGTCCATGCAATGGTTTAAGGTTCGCGGGCGTTATGCCAGCCTCGGGCATGCATGTAAGTGTGGGCGCGCTGACCTCGCTCACGCAGGCGTATGGCTCGGGTGTGTATTCGGCTAGGTACATATCGTGCGTCGGGGTGATGAAATGCTCCATGACAATGCAGGCAGGGGAGAGGGGCATGATCCATGCGCGGCCGTGCGCCCGGTCGTTTGCCACCTCGCCGGTAAAGACGGCGCCCTTGCCGGTAAGCTCCAGGCCAAACTGCTCAAACTGCGGTGCATAGAGCTCGGTTATGTCGGTCGTGGCCCGATGCATTTTCAAAAGCGTCCCCTTCCTTTGCGGAAACGTCCACGCCTGGCTCGATTGTGTGCCTTGGCTAACATATCAATGATAAGTTGAGTACGGTTAACTCTCAAGCCGTTAGAAAGGAATCTCATGGCAAAGGGATCAAAAAGGGAAGGTGGAGGCATCGGCGAGTTGCTCGCGTATGCCGGCGACCGCAAATTCCTAACGTATTTGGGCATGGCGCTCTCGGCGCTCTCGCAGCTGCTGAGCTTTGGCCCGTTCGTGTGCATTTGGCTTGTCGCGCGCGATCTGATCGCCGTGGCACCTAACTGGAGCGAAGCCTGCGACATCGCGACGTATGGCTGGTGGGCCGTGGGGTTTGCGCTGGCACGCATCGTAGCTTATTTCGTGGGGCTCATGTGCACGCATCTGTCCGCGTTTCGCTGCGCGTCCAATATCCGCAAGACTACGAGCGAGCACCTGCTTAAGCTGCCGCTTGGCTACTTTGACACGCACGCCACCGGTGAGCTGCGCCGTATTGTAGACGGATGCGCCGCCTCCACCGAGACTTTGCTCGCACACATGCTGCCCGATATCGCAGGCGCCACCGCCATGGTCGCAGGCCTGCTCGTGCTGCTTTTCGCGCTCGATTGGCGTTTGGGGGCGGCATGCCTTATCTCGGTCGTCGTTTCGTTTGGCGCCATGGCCACCATGATGAGCGGCAAAGGCGCCGAGTTCATGAAGGCCTACATGGGAGCGCTGGTCAAGATGAACAAGACCGGCACCGAATACGTACGCGGCATCCCCGTGGTCAAGGTGTTTCAGCAGACGGTCTACTCCTTTAAGGCCTTCCACGATGCGATCGCCGAATACGCCGACATGGCACAAAACTATGCGGGCACGTTCTGCCGAGGTCCGCAGGTACTCAACCTTACCGCGCTCAATGGTCTTGTGGCATTCCTGTTGCCCGTGGCATTGCTGTTGGCTCCAGGCGAGACGGACTTCGCGCATTTTATGACCAACTTCACGTTTTACGCGATATTTTCGGCCGTGGTGCCGACGGCTATGACCAAGCTCATGTTTGTGGGCGAGGCCTCTCAGATGAGTGCCGATTCGCTGGCTCGTATTCGAAGCGTCATGGATTCCAAGCAGCTCTCCGTGCCCGCCCAACCCAAGCACCCTGCCGGCGGCGACGTGCGATTTGAGGACGTGAGCTTTACGTACGAGGGTGCCGAAGCACCTGCCGTTAGCCATGTAAGTTTCAGCGTTCCCGCTGGTGGCACCCTCGCCCTGGTGGGTCCCTCGGGTGGCGGTAAGTCAACCTGCGCAAGCCTGATTCCGCGTTTTTGGGATGTTTCCTCGGGTCGAGTGCTCGTAGGCGGTGTGGACGTTCGCGATATGGATCCGCACGAGCTTATGGACCAGGTCGCCTTTGTGTTCCAGACCAACCAGCTGTTCCGGCAAACACTTGCCGATAACGTGCGCGCCTCCAAGCCTACGGCCACTGACGACGAAGTGCGTGCGGCCCTCTCCGCAGCTCAGTGCGACGACATTGTGGCCAAGCTCCCACAGGGCATCAATACCATGCTCGGTGCCGGCGGAGCTTATCTTTCGGGCGGCGAGGTTCAGCGCGTGGCACTCGCCCGCGCGATCCTTAAAGACGCGCCTATCGTGGTGCTCGATGAGGCCACGGCGTTTGCCGATCCCGAGAACGAGGCACTCATCCAGCGCGCCTTTAGCAAGCTGGCGGCGGGTCGCACGGTCATTATGATTGCGCACCGACTCTCGACTGTAGTGGGCGCAGACCAAATCGTAGTGCTCAACCAGGGCAGCGTGCAGGAGTCGGGTACCCATGCCGAGTTACTGTCCCAAAACGGCCTGTATGCGAAGATGTGGGCCGAGTACGAGCAGGCCGCGAGCTGGAAAATCACTGCAGCGACCGCGGATGCCGCCGTCACGAAGGGAGGCGAGGCCTAAATGTTCGCCTCATTCCAAAAGAAGTATTTCCTATCCGATAAAGGCGTCGCCGGCGTAAAACGCGGCATTTTCTGGACCACGCTCACCAATCTCATCACCATGGCCGGCATGGGCTTTTTATTCCTGGTTATGGCCGGCTTTGTCGAGCATCTCGCCGCCGGCGCCGACCTGCCGGATGCCCTGCCGATCGTGGGCGGCCTCCTGGTCTTTTTCGTGTTGCTCTTTGCCTCTAACTGGCAGCAGTATTACTACACCTACTGCATCTTTTACGAGGAGTGCGGCAAGCAGCGTATGGAGATTGCCGAGCGCTTGCGCAAACTGCCGCTGTCGTTTTTTGGTCGTCGTGATCTGGCCGATTTAACCGAGACCATCATGGGCGACGTCCAGACCATGGAGCACGCCTACAGCCACGTGCTGGGAGAGCGTTGGGGCGCCATCATCGCAAGCGCCATTGTGTTCGTGGCGTCGCTGTTCTTTTGCTGGCAGCTGGCGATCGCGGCGTTTTGGAGCGTTCCCGTGGCCTTTGCCGTACTGTATCTAACACGCGGTCCCATGACTCCGGTGTTCGATCGCGTGCGCGCCGAGAAGGTCAAGGTTACCGAGGCGATTCAAGAGACGCTCGACTGCGTTCGCGAGATCCGCGCCACCAACCAGGAGGCCCATTATCTTGAGGGACTCAACGCCGTGATCGATGCCGAGGAGCGCGAGACCACCAAGGGCGAGCTCGCTAACGGGCTTTTGGTCAACTCCGCCTTTGTCATTCTTCGTCTGGGCATTGCCACCACGCTGGTCACGGGCGCCGCGCTGGTCGCCTCCGGGCAGGTCGACTTTTTGGTGATGTTTGCCTTCCTGCTTATGGTGAGCCGTATCTATGCACCCTTTGACCAGGCGTTAATGTTAATGTCCGAGCTGTTCGTCGCCGAGTCGTCTGCCAAGCGCATGCGTTCCATCATGGAAGAGCCTGTGGCGCGGGGCAGCGAGAAATTTGAGCCCGTGGGCTACGATGTGGTGTTCGATCACGTGGCATTTGGCTATGGTGCGGGCGAGGACGGCCGCGCCGGCGAGAAAGTTCTTACCGATGTGAGTTTTACCGCCAAGGAAGGTGAGGTCACGGCACTGGTCGGTCCTTCGGGTTCCGGTAAGTCTACGGTGAGCCGCCTGGCCGCGCGCTTTTGGGATGCCACTGCGGGCAAGGTTACCGTGGGTGGTGTGGATGTTGCGGGCGTCGATCCCGAGGTGCTGCTGCGTGATTACGCCATTGTGTTCCAAGACGTGCTGCTCTTTGACGACACGGTGATGGGAAACATCCGCCTTGGCCGCCGCGACGCCACCGACGAGGAGGTTTTGGCCGCCGCACATGCCGCCAACTGCGATGAGTTCGTGAACCGCATGCCGCAGGGCTACGACACCATGATCGGCGAGAACGGCTCCAAGCTGTCTGGCGGCGAGCGCCAGCGCATCTCCATCGCTCGTGCGCTGCTCAAAGACGCGCCTATCGTGCTGTTGGACGAGGCGACGGCGAGCTTGGATGTGGAGAACGAGACCGTGGTACAGCAGGCACTCTCCCGTCTGCTTGCAGGTAAGACGGTTATCGTTATTGCCCACCGTATGCGTACGGTGGAAAATGCCGACAAAATCGTTGTGCTCAAGGATGGTGTGGTTGCCGAGCAGGGCGCTCCGGCGCAGCTCAAGGCGGCAGGTGGAGAATTCGCCCGCATGGTTGCGCTGCAAAAGGAAGCGGCTGCCTGGCAGCTGTAGGACTGTGACAAGGGCGGGGGCGGATACCCGTGGGAGTGCGGATTTGCGTCGTGGTGGGTGAACCGCCGAGTACCGGGCGGTCTGGACCGCATGTTTTCAAAAAGTTAGCCGTGGTTGACCAAATAGTTATACTAAACTAGTCTCAAAAGCGTGCTCGAGCAAACTAATGAACTCGGGTGCTAAGGCACCATGCCGCGCTTGTGCGGCAAAAGGGAGAAGCAACATGAAGAAGTCGACGTTTAACACCCTGCTTGTCGGTGGCGGTTTTCTGCTTGGTACGGCCGGCATCAAGCTGCTCACCAGCGCCCCGGTAAAGAACGCCTGCGTGCAGGGCATCGCGTGCGGTATGCGCGTCAAGAACTGCTACCAGGACATGGTCGAGCAGGCCAAGGCCAATGTCGATGACATGGTTGCCGAGGCTGCCTACATCACCCAGAGCGAGGCCGCTGCTGACGAGGCAGCCGTGTAACGCTCCTAGGCACAAACTATGAGATTCTCGATTGTTAACGAGATCCCCGGCAGGACCCGTCTTCAATTGGCGGGTCCTGTGCCAGAGAGCGATCTCGATGCACTTCTTAAACTCAGCGGTGATATCGACGGCGTGCACAAGGTGCGCGTTTATGGCCGTATTGGCCAGATGGCGCTCGAATATGACGAGCAGTGTCGTGCGGGCGTGCTCGACGCCTTGGGTGCGCTCGATGCCCAGGCCATTGCTGACGCAAAGACGGGTTACGTGATGCAGCTTGAGCCACGCAGGCACAAGCTCGTCATGGATCTTGCCACACTTATCGGCGTCCACTACGCGCGCCGCTGGTTCCTGCCTACGCCGCTGCGTGCCATCTTTGTCGTGGCCGGTTACATGACCTTTTTGCGCGCCGCTCTCCACGAGCTCGCACAACCGCGCCTGACCGTCCCCGTGCTCGACGCCTCGGCCATTGGCATCTCGTTTGTTAAGCGCGACGTCAATACCGCAGGCCAGACGATGTTCCTACTCAACGTGGGCGAGCTGCTCGAGGACTACACACGCGCCATGAGCGAAAACGAGCTCATCAACTCGCTGCTCGACGTACCCGACAAGGCGCAAAAAGTGGTCGGCGACACCGAGGTGAGCGTTGCCGCCACCGAGCTTGAGCCCGGCGACTTGGTCGCCGTTCGCACCGGCATGTCCATCTGCATCGACGGCGTGGTCGAGCAGGGGAGCGCTATGGTCAACCAGGCGACCCTGACCGGCGAGCCACTGGCCGTCGAGCGCAGTGTGGGCGACGACGTGTTCGCCGGTACCGTCGTGGAAGACGGCAGCATCTTGGTGCGTGTGCGCGCCAATACGGCTCAGACCAAGCTCCGCTCGATTGTCTCGCTCGTGCAGACGGCCGACTCGCTCAAGTCCGAGGGCCAGTCGCATATGGAGGATCTTGCCAACAAGATCGTCCCGTGGAACTTCCTGCTCGCGGGTCTGGTTGCGCTTACCACCCGTAGCCTCATCAAGACCTCAGCGGCGCTGATGGTCGACTACTCGTGCGCACTCAAGCTCACGGGTTCCGTCGCCGTCATGACCGCTATGAGCGATGCTGCCAAGATGGGCGTCATGGTCAAGGGTGCGAAGTACTTTGAGGCGTTTGCCAAGGCCGACACCATTGTGTTTGATAAGACCGGCACGCTCACCGAGGCACAGCCGCGTCTTGCCTGCGTGCTCACCACCGACGGCTGGAGCGAGGACGAGGTTCTGCGCCTTTCCGCCTGCTTGGAGGAGCATTTCCCGCATCCGGTGGCACGCGCCGTGGTCAATGCGGCACGCGAGCGCGGGCTCGAGCATCGCGAGCGCCACGCCGCCGTCGAGTACATCGTGGCGCACGGCATCGCTTCGTCCATCGAGGGGCGTCGTGCCATCATCGGTTCCGCGCACTTTATATTTGAGGATGAGGGCGCGCAGCTCGATTCCGACATTAAAGAGCGCATTGAGTCCCAGATGCAGGGCCTGTCGCCGCTGTATCTGGCGGTCGATGGTACGGTCGTGGGCGTGCTCGGTATCGAGGATCCGCTCAAACCTGGCGTGCGCGAGGCCATCGCCGACTTGCACGCGCTGGGCGTCAAACATGTCGTTATGCTCACGGGCGACTCCGAGCGCACGGCCGAGCGCATTGCACGAGAGGCAGGGGTCGACGAGTTTAAGGCCGAGCTGCTGCCCGAGGACAAGTACGCGTATGTGGAGCAAATCAAGCGCGAGGGCCGTCACGTCGCCATGGTGGGCGACGGCGTCAACGATTCGCCGGCGCTCGGTTTGGCCGACGTGGGCCTGGCGATGGGTGGCGGAAGCGACATCGCCAAGGAGGTCGCCGATATCATTCTGACCGATACGGACCTTGCCGCGATCGTGCGCCTGCGCCGTATGAGCCAGGGGCTTATCGACCGTCTGACGAGTTCGTATTCCAAGGTGATGCTCACCAACTCGGCGCTGTTGGCAATGGGTATTACCGGCATGATTACTCCGCAGACGTCGTCGCTCCTGCACAACGGCTCGACGATCGCCTACAGCCTGAGCAACGCGAAGGCGTACCTGCGTTAGCGTTTTTTCTTGAGTTTATGGCCTGCATTCGGACGGCGTTGCATCCGCCAGAATGCAGGCCTTTTGCGTTTGACCATGTGCTAGCAGCATTGTATAGTGGCGCTAGCAAAGATAGCAGGAGTCGAAGGTGAGGTTGAGATGGGTGCTGTTAGCGGCATGGCGCAGGTGAACGTTCGCGTGGATCGCCAGGTCAAGAGCCATGCGGAGGAAGCGTTGCGGCTTTCGGGCGCCTCACTGCCCGAGCTCATCAAAAAGGTCGTAGCGAAGGTTGCACAGGGCGGCGGTTCGTGCGAAGAGGTGTTGTCGGCCGTTGGCGACCAACTGCCTAGCGCTGGTGCCACCTCGCCGTTTGCCGCATCATGGGCGGCGGCGGATCAGCTTTACGCGGACCTGGGCATCGCTGCATCGCCCGTATCCGACGATCGCGGTTGGGACGCAATCTATTCCGAAGCCATGGATGAGCATTATCGCCAAAAGGGGATGATCCAGTGAGTGAGGCGCCTCTCAAGATCATGGCGGACGCCAACGTATGGGTTGATTCGTTTTGCGTCGACCATGCCGAGTCGCTTGCCGCGCGTGCGTTTATTGGGCAGGCGACGGAGACGGGGGCGTTGCTGTTCTTCCCGGTGCATATCGCTAAGGATGTGCTGTACGTTGTCCAACACGAGCTGAAGCGTAGCGTCCTTGCCAGCGGGGGAGCGCTCGACGAGGCATCTGCCCGTGCAATTGGCGATGCGGCGTTGGCGTTTGTTCGGAACATGACCGAAAACGCCACGGCCGTGGGTGCAGACGCATCCGATCTGTGGCTAGCCGACAAATATCTGACGCTCCATCGCGATTACGAGGACAACTTGGTGCTCGCCGCGTGCAAGCGCGCACAGGTCGATTACTTAGTGACCAACGATCACAAGCTGCTCGAACATGCCGATCTTGCAGCGAAGACCCCGCGCCAAATGATGTCGATTCTTGCTTTGGCCGAACGCGGCGGCGCGGCTATCGGTTGACGCGAACTGTTTGCGGGCCTCTTGGACGACGATGCGCCAAGGGACCCGCGTCTGCTATTTACAAAAGCTCGGCCTTAATGGTGGGACTTTCTGCGAGCTGCTCGGCTGCCTTTTCGTCTGAGCTGTCGAGTGCTGCCAGACTGCGGTAGACCCACTCGTTGACCTGGGTGTTCTTGACGCCTGCGGTCTGCATAAGGGCGCCTACCTCGCGGATTGCTGCGAGCAGATCGGCTTTGGGACCCGCGAGCTCGACCTCGATGCCGTGGTAGGCGGCCACGCCGCGGTTCTCACTCACGTGGTCGATAAAGCCCTCGACGGTCTCAAGCTGCTGGGCGAGAGCTGCATCATCGTCGGCGTCCAGCGCGACGAGTGCGTTGGATACCGTGAGGGCGGGATGTCCGCAGGGGACAAAGCCTTCGATGACATCCATAGCTTCGGTAATGGTTGAACCCAGGCCTGCGAGGGCATTGACGAGTTGCTGCTTGGTATTCATAACGGTCCTTTCGACGGGTCAATTTTGCTTGGCGAAAATATACGTGACGCGATCGGTAGCAAAAGTGCGAAGTGCGGCGCACATTGGGGTCTTCACAGCTCGTGCATAGAACAGCTGTCCGCTTTCAGAACGTGGTAAGATAACACTCCACAAGCGGGGCTCGCCCTGCATGTTCCTTGAAAAGTCGACGGGTGTTGGGTGCTCGTGCCCAACGCCATCCAGACTTTCCCGACATTCGGGGGCGACTGGTTTCGACACGATAGCTCTGAGAGAGGAAGCAAGCCGAGGTCTCCTCGCCTCGTTAAACAGGGGTACCGTCAAATTGAATTGACAACAACTCTTCTTTTGAGCCTATGGCTCTCGCTGCTTAATTTATAGCGGCGCGTCAACCCGGTGATTTCCCCGACACCGGCGCGACGTCATTTTAGGGGAATGCTCCTGCGCACGTAATCGGTATGGCGCAGGCTAAGACCGAACCGGTTAGGACGCCGCGAGCGTGTCGCCGCGCGCAAAGCGTCCGAGACTAAACCAGCGACTGAGCTTGGAGATGCCAATCAGGGGGCTTTCGTGGACCGGAGTTCGATTCTCCGCGCCTCCACCATAAGTAACAGGCAGGTAGAGAAGTGTCTCTACCTGCCTTTTTATTTCTAGTCCGCACCGCGGAGAATCGAACTCTATGCAGGGCGCGGCCGTAAAGAAAACGCCTTGGCAACGCAGACCGGGACACGCTTTCCCAATGGCGGCCCAGGCGGAAAGTCCATCCCGGAATCCGCGCTCAGACTGGGATGTAGTTTCCGGATGATGCCTCAAGCGGAAACTGCGACCCGGAATCGAGCCGTAGAGTGGGATATGCTTTCCCAATGGCAGCTCAAGCGGAAAGTACATCCCGGAATCCTCGTTCGGAATGGGATGCAGTTTCCAAATGAATGGCTAGCGGAAAGTTCATCCCGGAATCCGCGCTCAGAACGGGACGCGCTTTCCCAGCGGCGGTCCAAGCGGAAAGCGCATCCCGGAATCTCGCCTCAAACTGGGACACACTTTCCGCTTCACTTGCCGCCTCAAAAAACCTGCGCGCTCGCCATCCCAAAACTGGGTAGAAGAAGGCCAAAACGCAATCGCAGGAGGTCAATATGACTGCAGAAGATAAGGCAAAGAACGCCGGCAAGGTCGCGCTCGTCCTGGAGGGCGGTAGTTTTCGCGGGCAGTTTACCGCGGGCGTGCTCGACGTTCTCATGGAGGCTGGCGTCGAGATTCCGGCTGTCTACGGTGTATCGGCCGGCGCCCTCAACGGCGTGAACTACAAGTCGCACCAGATCGGCCGTGCCAACCGCATCAACCTGGCTTTCTGCAACGACAGCCGTTTCATGGGCGCCGCATCGTTTGCGTCCACGGGCTCTATTGTTGGTTACGACTTTATCTTCAATGATGTCCAGGACCGCCTGGATCCCTTTGACAACGAGACGTTCGACGCGAGCCCCATCGAGATGTACGCCGTCGCGACGGACATGCTCTTTGGAACCGCCACGTACCTCCCGGTCAAAAGCGCCGTGCTCGACCTCGACGCCGTGCGTGCCTCGACCTCGCTGCCGCTGGTGACGCCGCCGGTCGAGATTGATGGGCACAAATACGTCGACGGCGGCGTAGCCGATTCGGTCCCCATCGAGCACGTGCTGGAGGAGGCGGGCTTCGATCGCGCGGTTGTCATTGTCACGCAGGACCGCTCGTACGAGAAAAAGCCCTACGAGTTTATGCCTGCCGCGCGCGCCCGCTATGCCGACTACCCCTATCTGCTCGAGGCCATCGAGACGCGCCACGACCGTTACAACATCCAGCGCATGCACCTGTGGAAGTATGAGCGCGAGGGCCGCGCGTTGGTCGTCGCTCCGCAAAAGCCGGTCGAGGTCGGCCATGTCGAGCACGATTCGGCAAAGCTTTTGGACCTGTATATCCAGGGCCGTCAGGAGGCAAAGCGCCTGCTCGCGGAAATCCAAGAGTTCGTTGAGCGCTAACGACGGCGAACCCTCAAAAGATGACAACAGCTAAAGAGTTTGAAAAATCACGGCTCGTGGATGACATGTGCAGAAACTCTGGTCGGAGCCAAAATACCTGTTGACTCGTACGGCGAGCGGGGTAATATGGACGGGTTACTTGCAGAGCCCCGTGAATCTCTGTAACAACACGTACTGTACATGGAGGAGTCTAAGTGATTTCGAAATCGACTCACTACGCCAAGCAGGGCGAGGTCCAGCGCAACTGGGTTCTCGTCGACGCCGATGGTGCTGTCCTGGGCCGTCTTGCCACCCAGATCGCAATGATCCTGCGCGGTAAGAACAAGCCCCAGTTCACGCCCAACAGCGACTGCGGCGACTTCGTTGTCGTCATCAACGCCGATAAGGTCCAGCTTACCGGTAACAAGGCCGACACGAAGACCTATTATCGCCACAGCGGCTACAACGGCGGCCTCAAGGCTGAGAGCTTCCGCCAGGCTATGGAGAAGCACCCGGAGAAGGTCATCGAGCGCGCCGTTCGCGGTATGCTGCCCAAGACCACCCTCGGCCGTGCCCAGATGACCAAGCTTAAGGTCTACGCTGGTGCCGAGCATCCGCATGCTGCCCAGAACCCCACGAAGATTGAGCTGGAGGCTTAAAGATGGCTGAGAACACCGTTGTCTACCAGGGTACCGGCCGTCGTAAGAACGCCGTCGCCCGCGTCCGTCTCGTCCCCGGCACCGGCAAGGTGACCATCAACAAGCGTGACGCCGAGCAGTATTTCGGCCGTCATCAGCTCGTTGAGAACGCCCTTGCTCCCTTCAAGGTGACCGACACCGCCGGTCAGTTCGACGTTATCGCTCTGTGCGATGGCGGCGGCATCTCCGGTCAGTCCGGCGCTCTGCGCCTGGGCATCGCTCGCGCTCTTCTGAACGCTGGCGACTACCGTGCTGACCTCAAGAAGGCCGGTTTCCTTACGCGCGATGCTCGCGTGGTCGAGCGCAAGAAGTACGGCCTCAAGAAGGCCCGCCGCGCTCCCCAGTTCTCCAAGCGCTAAGGTTTTATCTCCTTTCGAGATACAATGTACAAGCGGGGCCTGCCGATTCCTCGGCGGGTCCCGCTTTTCTTTTTCGACTAGGGTGGGCGGGTGCATATCGCCTGCTAGGGAAGGAGCGATCCTATGCCCCAGAACATCTTCGGTACCGACGGCGTCCGTGGCGTCGCCAACGCCGATCTTTCGTGCGACCTCGCGTTTCGTCTGGGCCGCGCGGCGACCAAGTTTCTTGGGCCGGATATCTGCATCGGCCGCGACACGCGTCTTTCGGGCACCATGCTCGAGAGCGCTCTGACCGCCGGCATTATGGCCGAGGGCGGCCGTCCGCACTGCTGCGGCGTCATCCCCACGCCTGCCGTGGCGCTGCTCACCGTTCAGAACGAGCTCGATGGCGGCATCGTCATCTCTGCTTCGCATAATCCGCCGGAGTTCAACGGCATCAAGTTCTTTAGCCGCAGGGGCATGAAGCTTCCCGATGCTGTCGAGGAAGAGATCAGCGCCTGGGTCATGTCCGAGGAAGCCATGGCTGCCGACACGCTGCCGACCGGTGCCGGCGTGGGCCACATCATCAAGATGAAGGACGCCCGCAAGGCATACGTTGACCACGCCATCGATACGCTTGATGGCCTGAGGCTCGACGGCCTGGTCGTTGCCGTCGACTGCGGCCACGGTGCTTCTTGCCAGACCACGCCCGCCGCGCTGCAGCGCCTGGGTGCTACGGTCCATGCCATCAACACCGATTATTGCGGCACCGACATCAACGTCGAGTGCGGCTCTACGCACCTCGAGCCCCTGCGCGAGCTCGTGCTGCGCACCCATGCTGATATCGGTCTGGCCCACGACGGCGACGCCGACCGCGTGCTGTTCGTGGACAGCGAGGGCAATGAGATCGACGGTGACTACATCCTGGCTATCTGCGGTTCTGACCTTGCCGCTCGCGGCAAGCTCGCCAACTCCGAGATCGTCTCGACCGTTATGTGCAACCTGGGCTTCTCCATCGCTATGAAGGAGCAGGGCTTCGAGATGGTTCAGACCGCCGTGGGCGACCGTTACGTTCTGGAGCGCATGCTCGCGGATGGCGCCGTCATCGGCGGCGAGCAGTCCGGCCACATCATCTTCCTGGAGCACAACACCACCGGCGACGGCTTGGTGACGGCCCTGCAGCTTCTGGCCGTGCTCAAGCGCACCGGTCGTACCCTCACCGATCTTGCCGGCATCATGAAGAAGTACCCGCAGGTACTCGTCAACGTGCATTCGGACAACAAGGCTGGTCTGGACGATTGCCAGCCCATCTGGGATGCTGTCGCTGCTGCCGAGAAGGAGCTTGACGGCCGCGGCCGCATTCTGGTGCGCCCGAGCGGTACCGAGCCGCTGGTCCGTGTGATGGCCGAGGCCGAGACGCACGAGCTGACCCAGCGCGTTGTCGACGACATCGTCGAGGTTGTCAAGCGCGAACTTCCCTAATGGTCAAAAACCGTTGCCAAGTGGTAAACTGTTAAGGTTATTTTGATTGATTGGTATGTCCGAGGGGGAGCATGTTCACTAAAGTCCTAAGGTCTTTTGGTATGCGTGGTCGAGTCCTTACGCTGGATGCTCCCATCTCGGGCGATGTCATTCCGCTTTCCGAGGTAAACGACCAGACGTTTGCCACCGGCCTTTTGGGCCAGGGCGTGGCGATTCGGCCCACCGGAACGCGTGTGATTGCACCGGCTGATGCCAAGGTCGAGGCCATTTTTCCCACGGGACACGCTGTTGCGCTTAACACGGTCGATGGTCTGGACGTGCTCATCCACGTTGGCTTGGACACTGTTCAGCTCGAGGGCAAGCACTTTACCGTACATGCGCAAGTGGGTGACATCGTCCATAAGGGCGATGTACTCATTGAGTTCGATCGCGAGGCAATTGCTGCCGAGGGCTACGATGTGACGGTTCCCATCTTGGTGTGCAACTCCGTTGAGTTCTCGAGCATCAAGGGCTCCGTTGGCGTGCATGTCGAAGAGATGGACCAGCTCATCGTTGCTCGCGAGCGCTAGCAAGTGCACGTGGCCATTAGCCTACAATTCAAACACGTTTACGGAGGGCGCCCTTGAAAGAGGACGCCCTCCGTGGCAAGATGGGAAACGTCCGAGGCTAAACAGCTTCGGGTCACCGTGGACGGGCAGGGGCCTCGACGCGGCTAGACACGAGACACATACATTACGCGACCTCGCCCTGGTGGCCGCACACGTTGGTTGCGGCCGACGCGGGCCGCGGGCAAGTGCTTGTAAGGGAGCCTTGCCTCTCTTGTACGAGAAAGGACGCGTAATGAAGATCATTAAAGCTAAAGACTACGAGGATATGAGCCGCAAGGCCGCCAATATCATCTCGGCGCAGGTTATCCTCAAGCCCGACTGTGTGCTGGGCCTTGCCACCGGCTCCACCCCGATCGGTGCCTACAAGCAGCTCGCTGCTTGGTACGAGAAGGGCGACGTCGACTTTGCCGAGGTCAGCACCTACAACCTGGACGAGTATCGCGGCCTTTCGCACGACGATCCCCAGAGCTATCACTACTTCATGCGTGAGAACTTCTTCGATCACATCAACATCGACCTGAACAACACGCATGTGCCCGACGGTTCCACCCCCGACGCCGCCGCTGCCTGCTCTGAGTACGACAAGATCGTCGCCGACGCCGGTTACCCGGATCTGCAGCTGCTCGGCATCGGCAACAACGGCCACATCGGCTTCAACGAGCCCGATGACCACTTCTCCAAGGGTACGCACTGCGTCGACCTCACCGAGAGCACCATTCAGGCCAACAGCCGCCTGTTCGACAGCATCGACGATGTTCCCCGTCAGGCCTACACCATGGGTACCCAGACCATCATGTATGCCCGCATGATCCTGGTCGTCGCCAACGGCGAGGCCAAGGCTCAGGCCGTGCATGACATGTGCTATGGTCCGGTTACGCCCGAGTGCCCGGCTTCGATCCTGCAGCTGCACACCAACTGCGTTGTCGTTGCCGACGAGGCCGCCCTTTCGCTCTGCGAGTAGCGCGAATCCTGCAGCTCGACATAGCCTTGCCTAAGGCCTCCGCTTTGCGGGGGCCTTTTTGCTATCCTTTTCCGCCCGCTTGACCAAAATCTTGGCGCAAGCTTGACGAATGCCGGATGCCCAACAGCTTGATTCATTCCATACCAGATTCTATGCAAAAATGCCACTAGAAGGTCGTAGACGGTAGCGGGTGCTAGGCGAGTTGAATGACATGGCTGAACCTTGTTCATCTGCGTTACACTGCCGCTTAGATGGGACAAGCTGACAAGCTCATTTACCTGCTTAAAGACCGATTAGTCGGGGGATTAATAACAATCGGCCCTCGCTGTACAAAAACTTGCCGCTTGCGTACCAAAAGACAACCTAAAACACAAGGTCGCTCTATTCATAGCGCGGCTTGTATGGTCTTGCGGCTACAGTGTCCATACGGTCGAGTTGAGGAGCGGGCATGGTAAACGATTTGAGCGGTATAGACGAGCTCGAGCTGATGCCTCTGGGCGGAGGCTATATGGTGCGACGCGAACGCTTGATGAATGAGCTTATCGCCAAGGGCCGAAAGGCCGGCATCGTGGTGCTTTATGCACCCGACGGGTTTGGGAAGACCTCGGTGCTGCTGCAGTACACCCATGAGGTTAAATGCGACCCGACGCGAGGCCCCGTGCGGATTATCGAGGCCGATCGCGCCACTGGGCGCGAGGTGTTTATGAAGCTCTCGGTGGTAGCCGTATCAATAAAAAAAAAACCGCACTCCCTTATCGCGATTGATAATGTGCCAAACCTCGATCAGCACGATACCGAAGACCTCATCGACAGGATTCGCGGCCTGCGCGCTATGGGGGTAGGGGTCTTTATCTCCTGCCGTCCTTCAAATCGTCAGCTGATTCATGGGCTGGGCGATTCGGTCAAGGTCAATGCGCAGATGCTCAAGGTGCATGCCTATGAGTATTCGGCGTGGGCGTCGGCGTTTTCGATCAGCACATCGCTCGACTTCTATCAGCTCACGCAGGGCGTGCCCGAGCTCGTTTCGGCATTGCAGACGGGTCTGTATGGCCAAGGCGACGTAGCCGGTCTGCTCGAAAACGAGATTGTCAACGTATATGGCGCGGCACTTGTCGATCTGGCTTCGCTCGACAATAATGCGCTGTTTTGCGTGGCATGTCTCATGGTTTTGATGGGCGAGGGCAATATCTCAGAACTCGAGGCTTGCGGGGTGAGGCTGTCGATGGTCGACCAGTCCTACTTTGTACGCGACTACCCGATCTTTGGCTTGGATCCCGCCGAGCGGAGTTTTACGTGTCTGGGCACGGAGGATAACGGACGCTTGCGTTTGCGTAAGTTGGTGGCCGAGGTTCGCCCCGAACTTGTTCCGAGGGCGGCCCGGATTTTGCTTAAGGCGGGCCGATGCGATGCGGCGATGGGCCTGGCGGACGCCATTTTGGACCGTAGAGCGGTCCTTGAACTTGCTGGGCAGTATGGGGTCGATCTTGCTCTGACGGGGCACGGGGCCGATATCTGCCGAGCAGCGCTGGGCACGATCGATGCTGACGATCCGGCTCCAGAGCCAACGCCTGCCGAGGCGCTCGGCGTATATCTGGCAGCGGTCAGCGTGTCCAATACAAAGCTCGCTCGCTATATGGCATCGGTTATCGAGCGCGGGGGCGAACGGGCGGCCTGCGAAATAGACCCTGTTTCATGGAGGGTGGCCCAGACGCTGACGGCTGTTTGCTATGGGGACAACGGGCTTGGGCTTCCTACGAACCTGGCCGTGCCAGAAATCGAGACATCCCATACCGCACTCGATATGTTGTCTGCGCATATCGAGGTCAAGCGCTGTCTGACCGAGCGGGGAGATGACGGCGGCGTTCTACAGCAGCTCAAAACGAGCAAGGCCTACGACTGCGAGCTCGACATCGCGGGGATTGTTCTACGGGCCGATAGTATGCTGGTGGAGCTCTTTGACGGGTCGTTTGCGGGAACCGACGAGCGCGATGACGAGATGACGGTGGTGCGGGAGGCGCTCGACGTACGTGGGCTTAAGACGATGGCTATCTGGGTGCGCATGGTGTTGGCGGCACGGCGGCTCCTTTCCGGCTTGCCGGTAACCGACGACGCGGCGTTCAACGAGCTCGATCGTTTTGCCGTGCGCATGCGCGACAACCAGATTCAGCTGTTTGGCCTGTTGCTAGAAGGCTGGCAGTCGCTGGCAGAGGGACGGCCGGTTAATGCAAAGTTCCGTGCGGTCCAAGTGCTCAAACTTGCCGAGGAGTCGATTGCGTACATGCGCGATAACGCATTGCTGCTGGAGCGCGCGGCATATCTGCGTAACACATCGATGGTTTCGGTGCGCGAGGAAGCGGAGTTGCTCGATATAAGCCAGACGCAGGTTGGTGGAGCGGAGGCCTGGATGGTGGCGCTGCATTTGGCCTGTGCGGGGCGAGATAGCGATCTTGCGGCCTGGATGTCCATGAATCGTACGGGGATTCTAGAGCCATCGTATCGGCTCTTTGCGCGCCTTGCCATGCATTGTCTGGGCGAGCCGGCGGCCAGGATACGCAAGAAGCTTCCCGTGCGCGAGCTGTCGCGGTACTCGCTGCGCGACGATTTGGAAGGGGAGGGCGAGCGCCTATTTCAGGCCGGCGAGGTTGAAGCCGTTGATACCATCGACCATATCGAGATTCGCATGTTTGGTGCGTTTCGCGCCGAGCGCGACGGGTTTCCCATCACGGACAAAATGTGGCGCCGCAAGAAGGCGGCGACACTTGCCGAGCGGCTTGCGCTGGGTATGGATGCGCTCGTCGATCGTGAGACGCTGGCCATGGAGCTGTGGCCCCATGCCGAGTTTAATAGCGCCCGCAACAACCTGTACTCGACGATATCGCGCTTGCGGTCGGCTCTGGGACCGACGCCGGATGGCAAGTCGTGTGTGCTCATCCAAAATGAATGCATCGGACTCAACGGCGACTACGTCAAGACCGATGTACGGCTGTTTGACCAGATAAGCCGCGAGGTTTTGGGAAATCGCACAGGTGCGCGCGGGCCCCATTTGGTCGAGTTGTGCCTTAAGATTGAGCAGCTTTATGCCGGACCGCTGTATGTGCCCAATGGCTGTAATCCCACCTACTTTTTGCGTATGCGGCGCATCATGCAGTCAAAGTACATCGATTGCATGATTAAGGGAGCAAATGCCGCTCTAGAAGAAAACGATCTGCAGTCGGCGATTTGGCTGGCGGAGTCGGGGCTTCGGCAGGAAACGGCGCGTGAGGATATGGTGCGCTGCGCCATGCGCGTCTACAGTGCGGCGGGGCGGCGGCGCGATATCGTCGAGCTATACAGCGGGCATATGCACCATCTGAGGGAGCAGGTCAATGGCGTGCCCGAGCCCGAGACGCGGCGTCTGTACGAGCGCTTGGTGGAGGGGCGGCTCAATCGCGTGCTGGTCGAGCGATAAAAAACGGGTGCCCAAAGTACTTGGGCACCCGTGAGCTTGCTATGTGTTGGCTCGCCGGATCATTGGCTCTTAGACGAGCTTGATCTTCTCGATGTCCTTGCGCGAGGACTCGCGATACAGCGAGAACTTGCGGCCGATGACCTGGACGACCTCGGCGTGGCAGCGCTCAGCGAGCTCTTCGGCGGCCTCGCGGGCAGAAAGGCTGGAGCCATCGAGCACGGAGCACTTAACGAGCTCGTGCTTCTCCAGGTAGGCGACCGTCTGCTCGACGGTGCCCTCGTTGACATCGGACTTGCCGATGATGATGGCGGGGTTGAGGTGATGGGCCATGCTGCGAAGCTGCTTGACCTGTGCTCCTGTCAGTGCCATGGGTTCTCGCTTTCTATGTATGGGGCGCCCCGCGACGGGGCCTTAATCTACGTGAGCTGTCCCACGATAGCGCAGGAACGGCGGTGTGTGGAGCGCGTTTGCCCAGTTCAAAAAGAATGCGGATGCCGAGCGGGTGGGCGGTGCGGGCTGCGAACGGGCTATGAGCTGGGCGCAGAGACCGGCTCCCATGCAATAAACGCCCAACGAACCTTGCGGACATGATCGAGCATATAGCGCCCCTGCGGCACGCCCTTGGAGCCCGGCTCACCGGCATGGGGGTTCTCGATCATGTGCTGAGCGATGTAGTCGCGCAGGCAGTCGATTTTATCCTCGTTGCCGTGTTCGAGCATACGGGAGAAGTCCGTCATGCCTGCCTCGAGGCTATCGAAGGTATCGCGACGAGGCGATTCAAAGTATGTAACCTGCGGCAACGCACCCATCTGAATAAGGATGTTAAAAGCATACACAAAGCCATTACTGCAGGTAACCGAGGCACCGATGGCGTTCATCAGGTGCAGATCATAGCGCGGGCTGGAGTTGGCGACCATCGTGACAGCACAACGCCGACGAGCCGTACGGTCAAGCTTGGCAAGCGCACCTTTTAGATTGGTCGTCGTAACCGAGCGACTCGCAAAGGCAACATCTACAGCCTTGGCAACCGGCCCAACCAGATCCCAATCGTCATCCCAAGCAAGCTCAAGCGGCGTAATAAGATCCTCGAGCCCGTAATACTCAATGCCGGCATCAAGCGTGCCCAACATAGCAGGAGAGAAGTCGGCAGCAATCACGGAATGCCCAGCCTGAGCAAGCGGAATAGCAATCGACCCAGCCCCACACCCCATATCGAGCACCGACTCGTCGGGCTCAAGCGCCAACAGCTTTATAAAATCCCGAGCATAAGGGGCAGTCTCCAACGGCCGAAAATGCCGAGCCCTTTTATCCCACTCAAAAGAATCATCAGCCCGCCGCCGAGCAGCTTGCAAGCGCATCCATTCGCCATTCCAATCAGCAGAAAGAAGCTCAGAGCGAGCATCCCCATCAACCACGGGCCAACCTCCTAGCAACAAAAAAGCGACTCCTCCCAAAAGAAGAGCCGCAACCAGCATATATCAGAAAGAACCGTTTCAACGCCAAACCGCCCTTACAACCAAGGCGGGCAGGAGCGAAGCGACTGCCATACGGGATAGAACCCAACTGAGGTCCCGTTGTGCGGGAGCCCCGGGGAGGGCAAATATATAAGGTCGATCGCGAGTTCCGCACGAGCCGGAGAGCACTTAATGTGCTCTCCGTGCGAGTCAGGACTGTCCGAGCAGGCGACCTTATATATTTGCCCTCCCCGGGGCTCCTCGTCAGTCCCCCTCAGCTAGTTCTTCAGCGAGTTCAGCGGCGCCGGGAAGCGTCCACCGCGGTGGGCAAGCACGGTGCCGGCGTTGGGGTTCACCGGCATGATGGGTGCACGGCCAAACAGGCCGCCGTACTCGACGCAGTCGCCCACGCCCTTGCCGATGGCGGGAATCACGCGCACGGCCGTGGTCTTGTTGTTGATGACGCCGATAGCCATTTCGTCGGCGATAATGCCGGCGATGGTTTCGACTGGGGTGTCGCCGGGGATGGCGATCATGTCCAGGCCGACGGAGCACACGCAGGTCATGGCCTCGAGCTTCTCGAGCGAAAGCGCGCCGGCCTCGACGGCGGCAATCATGCCGGCGTCCTCGGACACGGGGATAAAGGCGCCGGAGAGACCGCCCACGCTGGAACTGGCCATGACGCCGCCCTTCTTGACGGCATCGTTGAGCATGGCGAGCGCGCAGGTCGTGCCGGGGCCACCGCAGGTGCCCACGCCGATGATCTCGAGGATGCGCGCGACGGAGTCGCCAATGGCAGGCGTAGGTGCCAGCGACAGGTCGACAATGCCCTTCTCGACACCCAGACGATGGGCGGCCTCGCGGCTCATGAGCTCGCCGGCACGGGTGATCTTAAATGCGGTCTGCTTGATCTTCTCGGCGACTTCCATCATCGATGCGGAATCGGGCAGCGTCTCCAGGGCTGCGGCCATAACGCCGGGGCCCGAGACGCCTACGTTGATGACGGCGTCGGCCTCGCCACCGCCGTGGACGGCGCCCGCCATAAACGGGGAGTCCTCGACCATGTTGGCAAAGCAGACAAACTTGGAAGCGCCGACGGAATCCTGGTCGGCCGTGAGTTTAGCGGCATCGATGATGGTCTGTGCAGCCATGAGCACGGCGTCCATGTTGATGCCGGCACGCAGGCTGGCGACGTTGACACTGGAACAGACGCGGCTGGTGGTAGCGAGCGCCTGGGGGATGGACTGGATAACGCGGCGGTCGGCGTCGCCGATACCCTTCTGGACAAGTGCGGAGAAGCCGCCCAGGTAATCGATGCCGAGTGTCTCGGCCGCGCGGTCGAGGGCGTGCGCGATGGGGGTGAGGTCCTCATCCTTGCAGCATGCGGCGATTTGCGCCACCGGGGTGACGGAAACGCGCTTGTTGACGATGGGGATACCGTACTCGCGCTCGAGGTTCTCGGCGGTCTCGACCAAGTGCTCAGCCGTGTGCGTCACGTGGTCGTAGATCTTCGTGCACATGCGGTCGAGGTTCTCGTCGCCGCAACCCATGAGCGAAACACCCATGGTGATGGTCCTGATGTCGAGGTTCTGCTCCTCAACCATGCCGCGGGTTTCCGCGATTTCTGCGGGCGTGATCGCCATCCTTGCGCTCCTATCTGCCAAAACGAGCATAGTCTTATCTATTCTAACGTGCCGCACGTGCCAAGTGGCGCGTGCGGCACGTTTTGGTGCTCGGTTGTTTCCGTTGTGTTACTGCCCAAAGACCTCTTCGGCGATACGAGCGCTTTCGGCGGCGTCCTTGGCGTAGTAGTCCGCGCCGATCTGCTTGGCGTATTCGGGGGTGAGTACGGCGCCACCTACGATGATCTTGACGCCTGGAACCTCGGCATGAAGCAATTTGATGGTCTCCTCCATGGCGACGACCGTGGTGGTCATAAGCGCCGAGAGGCCGACGAGCTTGATGTCGCGCTCCTGTACGGTCTTGAGCACCTCTTGCGGGTCGACGTCGCGGCCTAGGTCAAAGACGATATAGCCGTAGTTATCGAGCAGCATCTTGACGATGTTCTTACCGATGTCGTGGATGTCGCCTTTAACGGTGGCCACGCAGATTTTGCCCTTGTCGGCAATCTCGCCGGCGGGCATCAGCCGCTTGATGGTGTCAAAGCCCACGCGCGCGGCCTCGGCCGAGGCCATAAGCTGCGGCAAGAAGAACTTGCCCTGGTCAAAGAGGACGCCCACCTCGTCGAGGGCGGGGATAAAGTGATTGTTGATGAGGTCCATGGCGTCGTGGTCTGCCAGCAGACGCTCGGTCTCGGCCGCGATCTCGCCTTTGCGGCCCGAGACGACCATGTGGCGGATGGGGTCGTCATCGGCGCTTGCGGTGGTGCTTGCGGCAGGCGCGGCATCACTCGATGCTGACTGAGCGGCCGCCGGGTTCGCGGCGATCTTGTACGGGTCGGTCCAGCCGGCGTAGCGCTCGATGTATCCGGTCGAGCCCTCGTCCTCAACGCTCAGGACGCGATAGCTGTAGACGGTATCCATAAAGCGCTTGGACCCCGGGTTCATGATGGGGGCGTCCAGGCCCGCGCCAAAGGCGGCAGCCAAAAAGACCGAGCCCAGCAGTGGGCGGGCAGGCAGACCAAAGCTGATGTTCGACACGCCGAGCGCACATTTGACGCCCAGACGCTCCTTGCACAGGGACATGGCGCGCAGGATCTGCTCGGCCTGGCGTTGATTGGTCGAGGCGGTCATGACCAGGCAGTCGATGAGGATGCGATCCGGTCCGATGCCGTAGCGGGCGGCCTCGGCCACGATGCGCTCGGCGATGGCGAAGCGAGCCTCGGCGGTATCGGGGATACCGCCTTCGTCGAGCGTAAGGCCGACAACGTTGGTGCCGTAGTGGGCGACCAGCGGAAAGATCTCATCCATGATCTGCTGCTTGCCATTGACCGAGTTGATGATGGGCTTGCCGGCGTAGCGGCGCACGGCGGCCTCGACGGCTGCGGGGTCGGTGGAGTCGATCTGCAGCGGCAGCAGCGTGGAACCCTGGAGCTGCTCGGTGGCCTGCTGGATGACCTTGACCTCGTCGATCTCGGGCAGGCCCACGTTGACGTCCAGGATGTCGGCGCCCTGTTCCTGCTGGCTGATGCCCTGGCTCACGACGTAGTCCAGGTCGCCGTCGCGCAGGGCCTGCTGCAGGCGCTTTTTGCCGGTGGGGTTGATGCGTTCGCCGATGACGGCGATCTTGTGGCCGTCGCAGGGGAGGTCCACGACCGTCTGGGCGCTCGTGACCGACATACTGGGCTTGCGGTGACGCGGGCTGGGCGTGTGGATGTCGATGAGGGTACGAAGTGCCGCCATGTGCGTGGGCGTGGTACCGCAGCAGCCACCCATGACGCTCACGCCGTCCTCAATCATGCCGGCGACGGCCTCGGCGTACTCGGGTGCCTGGATATCAAAGACGGTATTGCCGCCATCGTCCACGTGGGGCAGTCCCGCATTGGCCTGCACCATAACGGGCTTGTCAGTGACGGTGAGCATGCGCGCGGCGAGTCCTCGGAGCTCGGCCGGGCCCTGGCTGCAGTTGATGCCCAGGACGTCGGCGCCGATGGCGTCGAGGGTGATGGCGGCGACCTCGGGGCTCGTGCCCAAGAAGGTGCGGCCGTCTTCCTCGAAGGTCATGGTGGCAAAGACGGGCAGGTCGGAGTTCTCGCGGCAGGCGAGGACCGCCGCCTTGATCTCGGCCAGGTCGGTCATAGTCTCGATAATAAAGAGGTCCACGCCCGCATCGACGCCGGCGCGCACCTCCTCGGCAAAGAGGTCGTAGGCCTCGTCAAAGCTGAGGGTGCCCAGGGGGCGCAGCAGGGCGCCGATGGGGCCGATGTCGCCGGCGACGTAGCGGGCGCCGGCCTCGCGGGCGCAGGTGACGGCCGCGGCAAAGACGTCTGCCACGGTGGCGGCGCCGTCGAGCTTGTGGGCGTTGGCGCCAAAGGTGTTGGCGGTGATCACGTCACAGCCGGCCTCGACGTACTGACGCTGGATATCGGTGATGACCTGGGGCTCCTCAAAGTTGAGCAGCTCGGGCAGGGTGCCTGCCGTCATGCCGGCGGCCTGCAACATGGTGCCCATGCCGCCGTCGAACAGCAGGTGTCCCGTGCCCTCGATAGCGGCGCGCAGGCGATCGTCCTTAATGCGAAGGTCATCGATCGTGCGTGTCTTGTATGCAGCGCCATTGCGGCGTGCGGCATCAACGGGCGCCGCCAGCGCGGCGCCGTCCAGATCATGAGTGATAAGCGGAGTAAACATCGATGGCTCCTAATGGCTGGAATAGCAGGTGGTGTGGGCGGCGCGGAAGCGGCAGTGCTCGCGCATACGGCAGATATTGCAGGTGGGGCGACTCTGGGCGTCGTGGACTTCGCCGTCAAACAGACCAATCACCGCGGTCACGCTCTTGGTGGGCATGAGCAGGCTGGTGGGAGTGACGGTAAGTCCAATGAGGCGCGTGGCGTTGAGTGCATCCACGATCGAGCGCTGGGCCGAGAGCGGGCAGTCGCCATAGCCGGGACTGAAGCGCCAGTTGCCGGCGAGCCCGTGTGCAGCGGCAGCGGCCTTGACCTGTTGGTCCATCTGCTCGACGGCGGCCTCCACATAGGCAGAGCACGCGGCATCGAGCACGGCTCCCTCTAGGGGCTGCTGGGCTCCCGTGGTGCGCAGACGACGTTCGGCGTCCATGCCGAGGGTGCATGCCATGAGCGCGGCAAAGCGGGCATCTTTGAGATGGCGATAGATGTCGCGACCCCGCAGCTCAACATTGGTGCCAACCAAGCGGATGCAGGGCTCGCCCCGCTCGTCGACGCCCGTGGTATCGACGGCAAACACGCGTCGCACGCCGCGGGGCTCGATATCCAGCTCTAGGCGCTCGACTACAAGCTCAATTCGTCGTGACAGCTCGGGCTCAATCTGCTGGCCGCCGTAGCCCAGATACCGCAGCATCTCGGCACGGTCGACACGAGGGTGGTGGGCAGCGTCGATACGGTAAAGCGCCGGCGACGCAAGGTCGGCCGGCACTTCAACAACGGTTGTATCGACGTGCGGTTTTTCCATTACCCCAGGCGCTCCATAATGGTCGCGGCAATTGCAGGACGGTTCATAGTGTACAGGTGCAGACCGTCGGCACCGTGCTCCTTAAGGTCGCAAAGCTGACGAGCAGCATACTCTACACCGGCTGCCTGCAGGCTCTCGGGGTCGTTCTCGTACTTGGCGAGGATCTTGATGACGGGGGAGGGCAGCGACGCGCCGCACATAAAGACCATGCGACTAATCTGCGACTTGCCCATAAACGGCATGATGCCCGCGGTAATGGGCACGGTGATGCCGGCCTTGTCGGCAAGCTCGCGGAAGCGATAGAAGCACTCGTTATCAAAGAAGAGCTGTGTCACAAAGAAGCTCGCGCCGGCGTCTTGCTTTTGTTTGAGGTGCTCGACCGAGAGGTTGAGATCCTCGCAGGCAATGTGGCCCTCGGGGTAGGCTGCGGCGCCCACGCAAAAGCCGGCGTCGACGAGCTCGGGGATGAGGTCGCGGGCGTAGGCGTAGTCCGAGGCGGGCTTGTCGTCCTCGGTCGCGCCAGCGGGAAGATCACCGCGCAGGGCCAGGATGTTTTCAACGCCGGCGGTGCGATACTCGTCGATCTTAGCGGCGATATCGGCGTGCGAGCGGCCCACGCAGGTGAGGTGCGCCACCGAGGGCGTATCGAATTCGCTCGAAATCATATGCGCGATGGGAGCGGTGGTGGCACCGTTGCTCGAGCCGCCGGCCGAGCAGGTGACCGAGACAAAGCTCGGCGAAAGCTTGCACAGATTGCCTGCCACCTCGCGAGCCGTGTCGAGGGTCAGCTCGCCCTTGGGCGGGAACATCTCAAACGAAATGGGCGCGGTGCCCTGGGATGCTGCCTGCTTAAAAACCTCGTCGACGCGCATATCGTGCTCCTTTAGATACTTAAATAGGGTGATGTGTTGTAAGGATTCTACAGCACCACTGTGTCACGGCGGAGTTTCGCTCGTTATTTGGGGATACCAATCAAAGATGCCTTGCTATCGGCATTCCCTATAACATGGCGGTCAATCTAAGATGGGGCTATAAAGACTGGTATCTGATGCGAAATACCAGTTAATAGAGCCCCATCCTAGGTTGACCACCCTCAAACCATGGGGGGAGGTCTGCAATTTATACAGTTGATTGGCTGTTGAGGGCGGCAACGCCGCCGCGATGCGGTAACCTCAGTGATTGGTTTCGTGACAGCAACATAACGGTAATGTTGCGGAAACACGACGAGCCTAATCTATGACTCGTTCGTTAGTAATCAACACCGCTTCTCACGCGGTGCCGATACGAAGGGAGTTCCGTATGGCCGAACTTACTGACCGCTTCGGGACCATGGTGTTCTCTGAGGAAGTCATGAAGGACTACCTCCCCAAGGACATTTGGAAGCGCCTTGCTGCAACCCTCGAGGACGGTGAGCCGCTCGACCTGGATGTGGCCAACGCCGTTGCCCACGCCATGAAGGTCTGGGCCATCTCCAAGGGCGCGACGCACTACGCGCACTGGTTCCAGCCGCTTTCGGGCATTACTTCCGAGAAGCACGACAGCTTCCTCGAGCCCAACCACGACGGCACCGCTATTACCAAGTTTACGGGCAAGAACCTCATCCAGGGCGAGCCGGACGCCTCCAGCTTCCCCAACGGCGGCCTGCGTGCCACCTTCGAGGCCCGTGGCTACACCGCTTGGGATCCCACCAGCCCCGCTTTTATCAAGGACGATGTCCTGTGCATCCCCACGGCTTTCTGCTCCTACACGGGCGAGGCCCTGGACAAGAAGACCCCGCTGCTGCGCTCCATGACCGCGCTCTCGCGTGAGTCCAAGCGCGTTTTGGCGCTGTTTGGCAAGACCCCCAAGAAGGTCGTTCCTTCCGTGGGCGACGAGCAGGAGTACTTCCTGATCAAGAAGGACGCCTACCGCAAGCGCAAGGACCTGGTCATCACCGGCCGCACCCTCTTTGGTGCTGCTCCCTGCAAGGGCCAGGAGCTCGAGGAGCACTACTTTGGCGCTATCCGCCCCACCGTCTCGGCCTATATGAAGGACCTGGACGATGAGCTGTGGGCGCTTGGTATTCCCGCCAAGACCAAGCACAACGAGGTCGCTCCTTGCCAGCATGAGCTCGCCCCTGTCTATGGCGAGGTCAACGAGGCCATCGACCAGAACCTGGTCATGATGGAGAAGATGAAGCTCATCGCCTCCCGCCACGACTTGGTCTGCCTGCTGCACGAGAAGCCCTTCGAGGGCATCAACGGTTCGGGCAAGCACAACAACTGGTCGCTTGGCACCGAGTCCGAGAATCTGCTCGATCCGGGCGACACCCCGCTCGACAACCTGCAGTTCATCGTCTTCCTCACCGCGGTGATCGAGGCCGTCGATAACTATCAGGAGCTCCTGCGTGCCTCCGTTGCCTCTGCCGGCAACGACCATCGTCTGGGCGCCAACGAGGCTCCTCCGGCGATTATGTCCATCTTCCTGGGCGACCAGCTTACCGAGGTTGTCGAGAAGATCATCGATGGCAAGGCTTCCGTCCATGCCACGCGCGGCGTGCTCGACCTGGGCGCCGATACCCTGCCCAAGCTGATGCAGGACAACACCGACCGCAACCGCACCTCCCCGTTTGCCTTCACGGGCAACAAGTTCGAGTTCCGTGCCTGCGGCTCCG
>URYW01000013.1 GCA_900552145.1 uncultured Collinsella sp.
TGCTCGCCGCGCTTGCGTGCTTGACGATAGGCCTCTTCCATGATGTTGCTCCCTTAGTCGTTTAAACAACTATATGAACCATGGTACCACGAATGAAAACCACCACAAAGGTGCCTGTCCCTTTTTGGCGGGTTAGGCGATGATGGGGGCGATGGCACGGATGCAGGCGTCGGCTGCCGTGAAAGTAGTGCTGTCGTCGCTGACGATAAAGATGATCTTTCCTTTGATGCCAAAGTCGCCGATTTCGCTAAAGAGTACGTAGGGCTCCTTGTCAAAGCCCGAGATGGGAAGCACGGCGGCCTTGGTGGCGCTGGTCAGCTCGTCTGCCAGCACGTCAAGGGAAGCCCACTTGGACGTGTCCTTTACGGCAACGGGCACGGCCACGCGCCCAAAGGGCATCAAATGCACGAGTGTGTTCTTGGAAATGTTGGAGTTGGGCACAATGATGGTCTGTCCACAGGCATCCTCAATCGTTGTATGGCGCCAAGTGATGTCTTGGACCACGCCGGATACGCCGCCGACCTCGATATTGTCGCCGGGCTTGATGATGCCCATAAAGGTCACCTGCATGCCGCCGATAAGGTTTGACAGCGTGTCCTGAAAGCCGAGCGAAATGGCGATGCCGCCGACGCCAAGAGCGGCAACGAGGGCGTTTGCGTTAATGCCAAAGCAGTTGTCGAGGATAAAGCTGCCGCCGATCATCCAGATGACGGCGCGCGCGATGTTGATGAAGATACTCGATGCCGGAAGCGGGTTATCGTCTCGGTTAAGCAGATGGTTCAGGGTCTTGGATACGACCTTGGCGGCGACGGCGGTGCCTATCGCCAAGATGACGGCCCAGATGATGTTGTGGACCCACCGTTGCTCAAAGAAATGAAGAATCGGCTCAAACAATTCCATGTAGGGAAAACCTCCTAATGATCGTCCAACCATGATACCCACCAAGAAGCCCGTCCGATCACATCGGACGGGCTTCTGTGCTCGATATAAGGTTTACGCGGCGGGGCTGTAAGGCCCGGCGGTGTAGCTTAGCGTCGACGCTTCCAGATAATGCCGAGCATGATGACGATGATGCCGCCGATAAGGCACGCGCCAACTACTGCCAGCGTGCGGTCTCCCGTTGCGGCAAGCTTACCGGTCGTCTTCTTGGTGATGACCTTCGTGGTCGCCGTGTCCGTCTTAGACGAGGGCTTAGGCGTCGGGGCCGGTGAGGGCGTGGGGTCCACGGCTGCGGAGCCGAAGCCGATGGTGCCGGCGAGCCCGGCCATCTTGCTCTCCCAGCCGTTCTGCCCGATCAGCGCCCTTAGCGCTGACTCGCAGGTACCCCACTCGGTGTGCTTGGTGGCGTTTGCGAAGGTGGGGAAGTCGGTCGTGTTGGTAATGATGTAGTTGTTGGTGGCGACGGTATAGGTCTTGGTGGGATCGAACGTGCTGCCGTCTTTGGTGAGTGTGGCACTCACAATGCGCTTGCCTTCGGGCTGCGTCCAATCAATCGTCACGTTGATGCCGCCAAAGGAGAGAACGCTGCCAGAGTCATCGCGCCACTTGTACTTGTTTTGCGCCTCCTGCTCGGTGTGACCGGCCGCCACATAAGCCTGCTGAAGCTCGTAGCTGTCGTTGCAATCGTCGCTGATTTGTAGCGAGTGCTCGAGCGCTGCGAGGAAGTCCGTGCCGGTCATGGTCCAGGTCTCCACGGTGTTGCCGTAGGGCGAGATGGCGATGACGTTGCCGGCGGTCACGTTGCCCGCCGCGATGCCGCCGCGGATGCCGCCAGCGCTTTCGATAGCGAAGTCCGCGCCCGTCAGGGCAAGATAGGAGCCGCAAATCACGTGGCCGATGGTCTGGGCCTTGGTGGTGTCGCCCTCCTTGCTGGGGCGGAAATCGGTGGTGCGCACCATTTCCCAACCATGCGTGCCTGCGGCGTCCTCGCCGTAGAAATAGTTGGTGGTGGATGTGCCGAGCACCTTGTTCGATTCGTTTTCAAAGTCCTCGTCGAGCGGCTTGATCTTGTTGCGGACGGCTTCAAGGCGGCTTTGGTAGTCGTCGGGGTCTGCCAAAAGGTCGTTGACGTTCTTGGCGGTGTAGAGCTTCTCGTCGCTACCGTCTGCAGGGACCGTGACCGTGTCATCGTCGGTCGTCTCGGTGTCATTCGTGTTGTACTTGTACGGAATGGAAAGCAGCCCCACCTCGGCAAAGGCGCCGCCTGCCTCGACAACGTGGATCGTCTTGCCGTCGGCTCCCGTCACCTTCTCGTTAAGGTTGATGTGCTCGTGGCCTGCGATAAGGGCATCGACGCCACGGAGTCGCGTGGCAAAGGTCTTGGCGTCGAGCGTGTGCGCGATACACACAACAACATCGCAGCCCTCCTTGCGCAGCTGCTCTGCCTCGGTATTGATGGCGTTCGCGGCACTCGAGAAGCTGGTGCCCGCGACCAGGTCCGCGCGCAGCGAGGAACCTAGCGACTCATCCATGGCACCCACGACGCCGACCTTGATTTTGTAGTCGAATGTGGAGTGATCCTCGGTATCCTCCCAGGTGCGATCGAGCGTCTTCGTGATGCTCGAGCTCCATACGCCGCTCGTGGACTTCGCGTTCGCGCAGAGCATGGCGAAGGGCGTGCCGGTGGTGCTGTAGCCGGTCATGGTGCGGAGATTGTCTGCGCCGTAGCTCCAGTCGTGGTTGCCCGGCGTGGTCGCGTCGTAGCCGTCTACATAGAAGGTGTCCATGAGCTCGGCGATGCTCTTGCCCTCGCTCATGGTGGCGAAGGACTGCCCGTGGAAGGTGTCGCCCGCATCGAGCAAAAGATCGGGGGCGCTGTTTTGGGCGCTATAGAGAACCGCCAGCCCATCAAAGCCCACAGTGCCGGTGCCCTTGCTTGCGTTGTAGCTGTACTTGTAGCTGCCGTGGATGTCGTTGGTGTGCATGACGGCCACGGAGCCGTCAATGGCGGCGGGCAGGTTCCCCGCGAAAGCGAGGCTTGGGATGCCTGCGAGCGCGCCGGCAAACAACGCGGCGGCTAACGCAAGGCGGGGGAGTCTTTTCATGGCAGTTTCCTTAGTCCTTAGCCAGAATGTCTGGTTGAATATCGGATTATCGACATAATATGCGAAAACCGCCGCAAGGGCGCCTGTCCCTTAGCGGCGGTTTTGACGTTTGCGCAGATAAAACCTGCCAAAATAAACCTGTCCCTTTTTGGCAGGTTTTAGCTCAGCAGCATGCGGTCGTTGGCGAGCTCGCCGCCCGAGACCTCCTCGAACTTCTGCAGCAGGTCGGCTACGGTGAGCGACTTCTTCTCATCGCCCGCCACGTCGTAGATCACGTGGCCTTCGTGCATCATGATCAGACGGTTGCCCAGACGGATAGCGTCGTTCATGTTATGCGTGACCATGAGCGTGGTGAGGTGGTTCTCGTCGACGATCTCCTCGGTCAGATTGAGCACCTTAGAGGCCGTCTTGGGGTCGAGGGCCGCGGTGTGCTCGTCGAGCAGCAGCAGGCGTGGCTTGGTGAGCGTGGCCATGAGCAGGGTGAGTGCCTGGCGCTGGCCGCCCGAGAGCAGGCCGACCTTGGCGTTGAGACGCGTGTCCAGACCAAGGTCCAGGCGCTTGAGCAGCTCAACGTACTCATCTTTCTCGGCCTTGGTGACGCCCCACGAAAGGCCGCGACGCTGGCCGCGACGCTTGGCGAGGGCCAGGTTCTCGGCGATTTGCATGTCGGCAGCGGTACCGCGCATGGGGTCCTGAAACACGCGGCCCAGGTACTTGGCGCGCTGCGACTCGCTCAGGCGCGAGATGTCGGTGCCGTCGAGCTCAATAACGCCCGAATCGAGCGGGTACACGCCGGCGATCATGTTGAGCAGCGTGGACTTGCCGGCGCCATTGCCGCCGATCACGGTTACAAAGTCGCCGTCATTCAGGGTGAGGTCGACGCCGGTGAGCGCGCGCTTCTCGGTGACGGTGCCCTTGTTAAAGGTCTTCTTGACGTGCGAGAGCTTAAGCATCTGCCTCATCCCCCTTCGTGTAGGAGCTGCGGAGCTTATAGCGCTCCCAAACCACGGGCACGCACAGGGCCACGGCGACGATCACGGCGGAGAGCAACTTCATGTCGTTGGCGTCCATGCCCAACTGCAGCACGATGGCGCGGATAAGGAAGTACACCACGGAGCCAAAGACGGCGGAGGCAAGACGGACGCTAAACTGCGTGAGGCCGCCGGGCAGCAGACGGCCGAGCACCTCACCGATAACAATGGCGGCAAGACCGATAACGATGGCACCGGTGCCCATACCAATGTCGGCATACTTCTGGCTCTGGCAGATAAGCGCGCCCGAAAGGCCGATGAGGGCGTTGGAGAGCACGAGGGCGATCATCTTGGTGGAGTTGGTGTTGACGCCCAGAGCGCGGATCATGTACTCGTTGTTGCCGGTGGCGCGCAGCGCCGAGCCGATCTCGGTGCCAAAGAACCAATACAGGATGGCAACGATAGCCACGGCGAGCAGGATGCCCAAGATGATGGCAACGGTGGACTGCGGCAGACCGGTCATATTGCTGACGGCCGAGAACACGGTGCCCTTGGCAAGAATTGGCGTATTGGACTTGCCCATGATGCGCAGGTTGATGGACCACAGGCTGATCTGGGTGAGGATTCCGGCGAGGATCGCGGGAATCTCGAAGACGGTGGTCAAAATGCCCGTGACGGCACCCGCGATGGCGCCGGCGCACATACCGGCCAGCACGGCGAGCAGCGGGTCGACGTTGTTATTGACGATGAGCACAGCGCAGACGCAGCCGCCGAGGGCAAAGCTGCCGTCGCAGGTCATATCGGGAATGTCGAGCAGGCGGAACGTGATAAACACGCCAAGCACCATAATGCCCCAGAGGACGCCCTGCGAAACGGCGCCCTGCAATGCAATGAGCATGCTTCATACCTCCTAGGATAGGGTGGACACGTGATTCACCATAATAGCGGTAACAATGCATAGAAGAGCTGCGGACAGACGTTTTGTTTTACCTGAAACAAGCAGGGCGGACGCCGGTCTACAGCGTCCGCCCCTGTGGCTCAGATATTGAATAACGCAGCTAAAGCGCGAGCACGGGCTCTAGACGCATGCCGCGTATAGCATTACGCGTCCAGAGCGGAAAGGTCGATGCCCAGGGCCTCGGCCATCTCGTCGTTCTTGACGACGACCAGGTCCTTGCTCGAGAGGTGCTTGATAGGCATGTCTTCGGGCTTGGCCTCGCCCTTCAGAATCTTGACGGCCATCTCGCCCGCGGCGTAGCCCAGATCCTCGTAATTGATGGAGAGGGTGAACAGGCCGCCGGCCATGCACATGCCCTCCTCGCCAGTCACGAAGGGAAGCTTGTTCTCCTTGCAGATCTGGCCCACCTGCGAGGCGCCCGCGGCGATGGTGTTGTCGGTGGGGGAGTACAGCGCGTCGACCTTGCCCACGGCAGACTCGACGACGGACTGAATCTCGTTGGAGCTCGAGACGGTGAAATCGGTGTACTCGAGGCCCAGCTTGTCGAGCTCCTTCTCGGCGGCCTTGATCTGGACGTCGGAGTTGGACTCGGCGGTGCAGTAGAGCAGGCCGACCTTTTTAACGTCGGGCAGGACCTTCTGCATCATCTCGAGCTGCTCGGCGACCGGGGTGAGGTCGGAAGCGCCCGTGACGTTGGTGCCCGGCTTGTCGTTGTCCTGGACCAGGCCGGAGGCGGCGTAGTCGGTGATGGCGCAGCCCACGATGGGGATATCGGCCGTGGCGCCGGCGGCAGCCTGCGCGGCGGGCGTGGCGATGGCATAAATTAGGTTGACGTTGTCGCCCACAAACTTGTCAGCAATGGACTTACACGTGGACTGGTCGTTCTGGGCGTTCTTCTGGTCGATCTTGACCTTAAGGCCGCTCTCCTTGATGGCCTTGACAAAGCCGTCGTTGGCGGCATCGAGTGCGGAGTGCTCGGTGAGCTGCAGAACGCCGATAGTGTAGTCGGAACCGGCGGCAGCAGAGCCGGAACCAGAGTTGCCGCCGCATCCGGCGAGCGGGGCGAGCGCGAGCAGGCCAGCGGAGACCAGAAGGCTCCTGCGGCTGATGGTGATGTCCTTCATATCATTACCCCCAGTATAAAAATGGCTGGAAACACTGCACTGGGACAAAGTGCAAGTGGAACTATAGTAGCGCTGATGTCCATTTTTACAACAGCCTGGCGGGTTTTTTAATACAGAATCGGATGGGCGGTACGGGTAGTCGAATGGGCGGCGGAGGGTCTTATGCGGCGGAGGAGGCGTCGTCCTCGTCTAGGGCGGCGAAGAGCTTCTTGCCGTCGAGGAGACGTGTGGTGACGTTTCTCATACGGGCGATCTCGACGGTGCGCAGCGTATCGTCGGTGCCTCGGGCGTCGTAGACCGTTCCCAGCAGATACGAGATGCCATCGCGCTGCCTGATGGCAAAGGGACGGAGTGTCATCCGTGCTGCTTCGGTTTCGCCGCGTGTCGTGACGCTCGAAATATCAAAACTCACCGTGGTTCCGTGGTCGATGGCCTGCTCGACGAGCTCGCACGTGTCGATGCGCTTGATGGGCGTGCGTGTTGCCTTGGTAGCCTTGCTGCCTGCGCTTGGAGCGGGTTCGGGTGTATCGAGGTAGCCGCGAACGTCGGCGCTCGCCATGGCAACTAAGTGCTGCGCCATGCTCTTGCGGATAGCGATAGGCGTGGAGCGGTTGCGCATGACCATACCGTGGAGCCGGATGATCTCTTCATCGGTGAGCGGGCGGGTAAGAAGTTTGTAGCCCACGCCGCGTTTGTACTCAATTTCGTATCCGGCATGGCGAAGCGCGGAGATGGCGGTGTAGATGCTGCGCCGCGCCGCCGAGATGGGCATGCGGGCGGGGTCGTCGGGATGGGCGAGGCGCCGGATCAGCTCATCGGAAAGCATGGCCTTGTCTTCGCCGGTGTTTTCGCTCAAGAGCTGCAGGATGCGAACGGCGCGATAGGCTGCCATCGAGGCGGCGCCCCTCGTCGTGGTGTCGTAGGTTTCAACAGCGGCTTCGGTCATCGTGCCCACGTCCTTTCCGTTTTGGGTGGCGACGGTATGGAGCCTAGGACGTGGGGCTTTCCCAGGGGCGCAGGGCGCTCTGGGCGGTCGGTAGTCGTCGGCAAACGGCGGGCCGAGTTTTCAACAGCCCTGCTCAACTGACCAAAAACTTGCCAAAAGCTTGACGGATGCTGTTGAAAAAAGCGTCTCTCGCCCGATGTCGAGAGACGCTTATGCGATGAGCGTTGGCGTGTGGCGACGCGAGCTAGCGTCCGACGATTAGAAGTCGGCGTTGCCCACGGTGCGCGGGTGCGGCAGGACGTCGCGGATGTTGCCCACGCCGGTCAGATACATGACCAAGCGCTCGAAGCCCAGACCGTAGCCGGCGTGCTTGCAGGAACCGTAGCGGCGCAGGTCAAGGTAGTACTTGTACTGCTCGGGATTCATGCCCAGGTCCTTGATGCGGGCCTCGAGCAGATCCAGGCGCTCCTCGCGCTGGGAGCCGCCGATAATCTCGCCGATACCGGGAACCAGGCAGTCGGCGGCGGCGACGGTCTTGCCGTCCTCGTTCATGCGCATGTAGAACGCCTTGATCTCGGCCGGGTAGTCGGTCACGAAGGTCGGGCGCTTAAAGTGCTCCTCGGTCAGGAAGCGCTCGTGCTCGGTCTGCAGGTCGATGCCCCAGCTGACGGGGTAATCAAACTGGTGGCCAGCAGCGACTGCCTGCTCCAGGATTTCGACGGCCTCGGTGTAGGTAACGCGGGCGAAGTCGGAGTTGGCGACATGGTCCAGGCGCTCGAGCAGACCCTTGTCCACAAACTTGTTGAGCATATTGAGCTCGTCGGGGCAGGTGGCCATGACGTCCTTAAGGACGTACTTGAGCATGGCCTCGGCGTTATCCATGTAGTCGTTAAGGTCGGCAAAGGCCATCTCGGGCTCGATCATCCAAAACTCGGCGGCGTGGCGCGTGGTGTTGGAGTTCTCGGCACGGAAGGTGGGGCCAAAGGTGTACACGTCGCCAAAGGCCATGGCAAAGTTCTCGGCATTGAGCTGGCCGGACACGGTGAGGCTTGCATGCTTGCCGAAGAAGTCCTGGCTCCAGTCGACCTCGCCGGACTCGGTGAGGGGCGGATTTTTGGGGTCGAGCGTGGTCACGCGGAACATCTCGCCGGCGCCCTCGCAGTCACTCGTGGTGATGATGGGGGTGTTGACGTAGACAAAGCCCTGCTCCTGGAAGAAGCGGTGGATGGCGGCAGCCGCGACAGAGCGGATGCGGAACACGGCGCGGAACAGGTTGGTGCGCGGGCGCAGGTGCTGCTGGGTGCGCAGGAACTCGACGGTTGCGCGCTTCTTCTGCAGCGGGTAATCCGGGGCGCTGACGCCCTCGACCTCGATGGAGGTGGCAGAAAGCTCGAAAGGCTGGGGCGCATCGGGGGTCCGCTTGACGGTGCCGGTGCAAATGAGTGCGGCCGAGACGTTTTGATGGGCGATCTCGTCGTAGTTGTCGAGTGCCTCGCGGTTCATGACGACCTGCAGGTCGCGGAAGCAGCTGCCGTCGTTGAGCGTAACGAAGCCAAAGTTCTTCATGTCGCGGACGGACTTGACCCAGCCGGCGACGGTGACGGTCTGGCCGCCGAGCGGCTCGGCATCGGCATAGAGCTGCGCGATTTTGGTGCGGTTCACGTATCCTCCCATAACGGTTGAATGATAGTTATCCATACAGTTCGATATTCTAGCAGCTCGGCTCATTTGGGCTATACAGATAAGGCATTGGCGGGATGGTTTTTCAAACGAAAAGCGCCCGCGGCCAAATGGTCGTGGGCGCTTGACGAGGTGCCTTTTGGCTGTGTGGCGTGGGGCCTGGCTACTTGGTCTTGGCAACCAGCAGCGGGTCGCCAAGCTTGACGAGCGGGTTGCCGCCGATAAGCGTTCCAGACTCGCCGACATGGTCGATGCTCTTAAGACGATCGAGCTCGGAGACGATGACGGTCACGATGTCCTCGTGACCAGCGGCCTTAATGGCCTCGCGGTCGAAGCTGATGAGCGGCTGGCCTGCCTTGACCACATCGCCCATCTCGACAAAGCGGGCAAAACCCTTGCCGTTCATTTCCACGGTGCCCAGGCCAACATGGATGAACACGCGCAGACCGTCCTCGGTGATCATGCCGATGGAGTGGTTGGTGACAGTGGTGGCACCGATGCGGCCGTTGGCGGGCGCATAGATGGTGCCGGTAATGGGCTCGATGCCATAGCCCTGGCCAAGCATGCCCGAGGCGATCGTCTCGTCGGGAACCTCGTTCAGGTTGACGAGCACGCCGTTGACGGGGGCATAGATGACGCCTTCGCGGGTAGCGAAGCTTGCTGCGGGCGGAACGGACGCCTCGCCGGTCGAGGTGAAGGTGGACTTAAGCGAATCGAGCAGACCCATAGTTGCCTCCAACTTAAATAGGCGCATATCGCGCGTTTGGTTTGCCGGAAACGTTTCACATGTGTTTCGCGGCTTGGTCAACGCCCCTATTCTACGCTGCTCAACGATACCTCTGAACTGGGATTATGTGATATATCAGTTGAAGGGAAACTTATTGCCGGAGTGTTTCTGCGCCACGGGTTCAAGTGGGGTACGCTTGAAGGCGAAAAATAAGGGCGCATAATTTGCGCGAAGGGAGCACATATGATTGTCGAGAACCATGCGCTGTGGGGCGAGGAGCCGACCGAGGATTATCCGGCGACGTGTACGTATTTGGGTGCCGAGCCGTTGCCCGATAAACCGAATGGCCGCCGCCCCGCGGTGATTATCTGTGGCGGAGGTGCGTTTACGCATATCGCTCCGCATGAGCAGGATCCTGTGGCGTTTGCGTTTTTGGATCACGGTTACCAGGCCTTTGTGCTCAACTATGTCACGAGTTCTACGGGTGACGTGAGCTTTCCGCATCCCCAGGCAGATCTTGCCAAGATGGTCGCCACGGTGCGCGCCAACGCCGACGAGTGGCATGTCGATCCTAAGCGCGTGTGCGTCGTGGGCTTTTCTGCTGGCGGCATGATTTGCGCCTCGCTGGCAACACAGTGGAAGACCGGCCCCTTTGCGGCACTTGCCGGGGCGCGTCCGGACGACATTCGTCCCGATGCCGTGGTGCTGGGCTATCCATTGCTCGACTTTGCCTATGTGCGCGACATGCAGACGCGCGATCCGCGCATTGACTTGCGTGTGCCCAAGACGGGTGGCAAGACGGGGCGCGATTTGCTCAACGACTACCTGTCGATGGTGACGGGCGGCGAGGCAACTGACGAGCATCTGGCCGACATCTGCCCCACCACGCATGTTTCGCGTCAGATGCCACCGACCTTTGTGTGGGGCGTGTCCGACGACAAGACGGCGCCGATCGCGCAGGTCTACCCGTTTGCGCAGCGCATGGCCGAGGAGGGCGTTGCATGCGAGATGCACGTCTTCGACCAGGGTGGTCATGGCCTTTCGCTCGGCAACGCCAACACCGCGGTCGACAACGAGGACAAGCAGGTTTCCGTCCGTCCCTGGATCCGCCTGGCCTTCCGCTTCCTCGAGCGCCATCTGTAAGAGTCCCGGCATCCAAGCTCTTCAATAACTTGCGGTGAAATAGTTCCTATCTGGGGCATCAACCAGCCCATCCAGGAACTATTCCACCGCAACTTCGTTTTTGATGCCCCGTCCGGAAACTGCGCCCCAGTTTTGCCTTTCAAGGTGGGACGCAGTTTCCCATAGGGCCTCGACTGGGAAAGCGCGTCCCGTTTCGAGCGGGGATTCCGGGATGCATTTTCCGTAAGAGGCCTGTTTGGGAAACCATATCCCGTTTCGAGCCGGAATTCTGGGATGTAGTTTCCCCGAGAGGCCTCATCGGGAAACTATGGCCCTGAACTCTCCTGCCTGTCCCCATTGCGCCAATTTGCTGATTGAACATCGTTGTGTGTTCGCGCTATCATGCATGGTTAAATTGGTTAGCCGTGGCAAACGGTTAGCCAAGGTGAACATAAATGCAACGCCCTGTGGGCGCCGGGGGAGGAACACGGACGTGAAGCTCGATACGCTCGAGATTGGAAAGGACGCCGTTGTCGCATCGGTGGCATCGGACGACCAGGCACTCCGACAGCATATTTTGGACATGGGCCTAACGCCGGGCACCGAAGTCACCATGATGAAGTACGCCCCCATGGGCGACCCGCTCGAGATTCGCCTGCGTGGCTACGAGTTGACGCTGCGCAAGGATGATGCCGCACGCATTGAGCTCGTGGATGTGCACGACACCGATACCGGTCCGCGCGCCAACGCCGCAATCGGAACGACGGAGCATCCGGCACTCGGCGAGGGGATGTATTCGCCCCGTGCGGCAAAAACGGCCGTGCCCGAGGGCGCACCGCTGCATTTTGCCCTCGCCGGCAACCAAAACTGCGGTAAGACCACGCTGTTCAACCAGCTTACGGGCTCCAACCAGCACGTCGGTAACTTTCCTGGCGTGACGGTCGACCGCAAGGACGGCACCATCCGTAACCATCCCGAGGCAAGCGTTACCGATCTGCCCGGCATTTACTCCCTGTCGCCGTACACGGGCGAAGAGATCGTCAGCCGCCAATTCATCTTGGACGAAAACCCCGACGCCATCATCGACATCATCGACGCCACCAACATCGAACGTAACCTGTACCTGACGCTGCAGCTTATGGAGCTCGACCGCCCCATGGTCATCGCGCTCAACATGATGGACGAGGTGACGGCCAACGGCGGCGCCGTGGACGTCAATCTGCTCGAGAGCCTGTTGGGCGTGCCTGTTGTTCCCATTAGCGCTGCCCGCAACGAGGGTATCGGCGAGCTGGTGGATCATGCCTTGCACGTGGCGCGGTTCCGCGAGCGCCCCGGTCGCCTGGACTTCTGTGCGCCCGATGGATCGGACGGCGGCGCACTGCATCGCTGCATCCACGGCATTGCCAACCTGATCGAGGACCATGCCGTGACGGCGCACATCCCGGTGCGCTTTGCGGCGACCAAGCTGGTTGAGGGCGACGAGCTGGTGACCGAGGCGCTTCACCTGGATCGCAACGAGCTCGACGCTATCGAGCACATCATTACCCAGATGGAGGGCGAGGCCGGCACCGACCGCCTGTCCGCGCTGGCCGATATGCGCTTTAGCTTTATCGGCGACGTGTGCGGGCGCTGCGTCGTCAAACCGCACGAAAGCCGCGAGCACGTGCGCTCCGTCAAGATCGACCGCATCCTGACGGGTCGCTACACGGCCATTCCGGCGTTCCTGGTGATCATGGGCCTCGTCTTTTGGCTGACGTTTGGCGTGATCGGCGCGGCGTTGCAGGGACTCATGGAGGACGGTATCGCTGCTATCATCGCCTCGGCCGATGCGGGCCTCAAGGCGTTCGGCACCAACGACGTGGTGCGCTCGCTGGCTGTCGACGGCGTGCTTACGGGCGTGGGCAGTGTGCTGACCTTCCTGCCGATTATCGTCGTGCTCTTCTTGTTCCTCTCCATTCTGGAAGACTCGGGCTACATGGCGCGCGTCGCCTTTGTCATGGATAAGGTGCTGCGTCGTTTTGGCCTGTCGGGCCGCAGCTTTGTACCCATGCTCGTCGGGTTTGGCTGCACCGTGCCGGCTATCATGTCGACCCGTACGCTCCCATCCGAGCACGACCGCAAGATGACGGTCATGCTCACGCCGTTCATGAGCTGCTCGGCCAAGTTGCCGGTCTATGGTCTGCTGTGCGGGGCGTTTTTCCCACAGGCGACGGTTCCCGCCATGGTCTCGCTCTATCTGATCGGCATTGCGGTTGGCTGTATCGCGGCTTTGGTACTCAACCGCACGGCATTTAAGGGCGACCCGGTGCCGTTTATCATGGAGCTGCCCAATTACCGCCTGCCGAGCGTCAAGACGACGGTGATGCTGGCATGGGATAAGGCCAAAGACTTTATTACCAAGGCCTTTACCATTATCTTTGCCGCTACCGTGGTCATCTGGTTCCTTCAGACGTTCGACATCCGCTTTAATGTGGTCGCCGATCAGTCGCAGAGTCTGCTTGCGGGTCTCGGCAGCATCATTGCGCCGGCGCTGACGCCGCTTGGGTTTGGCGACTGGCGTGCATCCACGGCGCTCGTCACCGGACTTATCGCCAAGGAGAGTGTCATCTCGACCCTCACGGTGCTTTTGGGCGCGACCTCGCCCGCGGCACTGTCGACCATGTTTTCGCCGTTCACTGCCTATGTGTTCCTGGTCTTTACGCTGCTGTACCCGCCCTGTGTGGCAGCCATCGGCGCCGTCAAGAGCGAGCTGGGCGCGCGCTACGCCGTTGCCGTGTTCGCGTTTCAAGTGACGGTCGCCTGGATCGTGGCGTTTGTCGTGCATTCGGCGGGCATATTGCTGGGGCTGGCTTAGGGGCGCGTTGATGCTCCGCGCTTTTGGGCGAGCAACAATTAAACAAATATGAGCCAAAATACCGGTAATTGTCGGCCTGCGGGGACTGTCCTACGCTGCAGGTTGCCGTTCGCTGCCTATTTGCTGCCGTTTGCGGATTCGTAAATACTTGCAATCGTCGGTCGATTTAACCGCATTACGCGATGCCGATGCACATTTTTTGTGCCCCTTTCTACAATCACTTTGTGTCTATTGCCGAGCATGTCTTCCGTTTCGCCTGTGTGGGGACGTGGGGTGCAATAGTCGTTTGTAGAGGCTCATTGAGGAGGGAATTGATGAAAGAAAAATTCCAATCGTTCGGAAAGGCAATGCTCGTTCCGATTACGCTCATTGCCATTTCCGGTCTCTTTTTGGGTATCGGTAGCGTTTTTACGACCGAACTGACCCTTGTGTCCCTTGGCGTTAATTGGGACTGGTATGCCGCTTCGCCGCTCTTTACGTTCTTCTCGGTATTTAAGGGTCTCGGCGAGGTAATCATTGGAAACCTCGGTGTTTTGTTTGCTGTCGGCTGCGCCTTCTCCTTGTTTCGCAAAGAGAAGGGCTGGGCTGCCTTTTCTGCCCTTGTCTGCTATCTCACCATGCTCAAGACGGTTGAGATTCTGCTTGGAGCAGCTGGCTTGGCTGCCGACAATACAACGGTGGAAGCTCTTCAGAAGGTCGGCCTTACGTCCATTCAGGCGAGTGAGCAGGCCGCACTCTACACTACCTCGCTCGGCGTTTTTGGCTACAGCTCTGGTGGCTTTGGCGGCATTATCGTGGGCTGCCTGGTCGCCTGGATCACCGGCCGCTTTTACAAGACCAAGCTTCCAACGGCGCTGGCGTTTTTTGCGGGCAGTCGAACGGTCCCCATTGTATCGCTGGTCGCCGGTGGCATCCTGGGCGGCATTATGTACTTCGTCTGGCCCGTCATCGGTGGATGCTTCTCGGGTATTGCGACGTTCGTGAAAGGCTCCGGTCTGGTCGGTACGTTTGTCTATCGGGTGCTCGAGAGCCTTGTGCCGTTTGGCTTGCATCCGTTGCTCGAGACGCCCATGTATTGGACTGAGCTTGGCGGCTCCATGGTCGTCGATGGAACGCGCGTGGTGGGCAATAGCGCCATTCAGCTTGCACAGCTCGCTTCTCCCAGCAGTGACAAGCTCTTGGTTAGGGCCTTCATGGCTGGCTATGGCATTAACGATTACGCGTTGTTCCCGGGCATCGCCCTTGCTATGTGGTCTTGTGCCAAGCCCCAGAACCGCAAGAAGGTTGCTGGTCTTTTAATCCCCACAGTGATTTCGACTGTTTTCTTTGGCGTTACGGAGCCTATTCTCTTTACGTTCCTGTTTGCCGCCCCCTGGCTCTACTTTGGCGTTTACGCTCCGCTTTCCGGACTGGGTGAAGTTCTCTCGGAGGCAATGGGCGTTTCGGTGTACCAGGGAAATATCAAGGACCTGATCCCATTCTTATTCCGCCCCGAGAAGCTTAATCTGCTTCCATACCTTATCCTGCTCCCCGCCTTTTTCCTGGCAGCTTTCTTCCTCTTCCGGTTCTTTATTACTAAGTTCGATATCAAGACGCCCGGTCGAGACGATGGTGACGATATTGAGTTGATCAACAGCAGAGCCGAGTTCGAGGCAAAGGCCGCTGAGGCAAAGGGCGAGTCTGATAGCACTCCCGAGAAGGCAGTCCAGGGCCGTGCGGCCAAGGACAGCGCGCTTGCTGTTGGCATTGTCGAAGCGCTTGGTGGAGCCGACAACATTGATGATCTTGACAACTGCATCTCACGTCTTCGCGTGATTGTCAAGGATGGTTCTAAGGTTGCAGACGACGAGGTGTTCACCAAGAATCTTGAAGCTATGGGCGTTATCCGCCTGAGCGACAAGGCAATCCAGGTCATTTACGGTCCTCGTGTCGGCGAAGTCGCTTCTGAGGTGCACGAAGTTCTCGGTGACGAGTAAAACGCGCAAGTGGCTTTCAATTGCATAGCGCAATTCCAGGGCTTGGCTTCCTATCGCATGATTTAGGGGGCCAGGCCTTCTTGTTTTAGATTGTCAAGGCAGATACTCAATAGTTCTTCGAATGCGAGAATACAACTTCCGGTAAAGCAGTTAGGCTTAACGTTCTTAAGATCCATTGGGTGATCGTCATGTATCGTAAAGATCGCGTCTGCCGTCTTGGCGAGCTCGCTGTCTTCGTTGCCGGTAAACGCGAGGGTCGTAATGCCCGCGTCGTGGCATGCCCTTGCGGTTTCCAGGATGGCTTCTGTCTGGCCCGATTTGGATATGAGCATCATGCAGCTGAGCGTATTTCGGTTGGATTCGACAAACTGATCGGTTTCTAGGAAGTCCTGTATGACGGCCAAAAAGCCAAGTCCAACGAGCTTAGTCGCCATGTACTGCGCAACGATGCGTGAGAAGCCCTCTCCGTTTACTCCGATCATTCTGTTGCGATGCAGTGCGGCGATGAATACGTCTACATCTCCGGTGTGACATACGAAGTGGACGCTACTGTCTTTGAGTGATTGATTCATTTCGCGGGAGACATGCTGAAGGTGCTTGAGATCGTACATCATTTCGCGGTAGCCACGGTAGCCGAGCTTTTTCGAAAGCCTGATGACTGTCGTCATGCTGGTAAAGCATGCCATGGCGACGGGTTTTATGCCAATATCATCGAGGGTGTCGATATTGTTGAGTAGGTATTCGAGTACGCTTTGCTCGGTTTCGGATAGCTTTGCGGCTGAGTAGAGCTTGGAAATCTGCTTTTTATCAACCATCGGTGCTTCCTTCCCGCCGGACGTGTGTGGCCGCTTCCGTTGCGTAAATAATAACTCCTTGGGGAATTCCTTTCCCGCCTTGCAACCGGGGCGGGAAGCGGCCCTCCATGCTGGATACAATATCCAAACACAGGCGAACCATGCAATATTGAATGTGCTAATTGGGGGTTTCGATATGAAACTTACGGTCATAGGTGGCGGTGGCGTCCGCTCCATGTTTTTGGCAAAGAGCATAGCCCAGCAGGCGTCATCGCTTGGAATCGACGAACTTGTGTTTATGGACAATGATCCCGAGAAGCTGCGCATCTACGGTGGCCTTGCCGCCCATGTCTCGGGCATGCTTTGCCCCACGCTTAATTTTTCACTGACGGGCGATGCAGTCGAGGCCGTTAAGGACGCCGATTACGTGATCACGACGATTCGCGTCGGTGGGGACCATATGCGCGTTCGCGATGAGCGCATTGCTCTTTCGCATGGGGTTCTTGGCCAAGAGACGACTGGCGCAGCCGGCGTGTCTTTTGCCATGCGCTCCGTCCCTGCGCTTGCTTCGTATTGCGAGTTAATCAAGAAGTACGCAAAGCCGGACGTCAAGGTGTTTAACTTTACTAATCCCGCTGGCGTCGTATCTCAGGCCCTACGCGATATGGGCTATGATTTTACTTATGGCATTTGCGATGCTCCCTCGGGCATGTTGCATCAGTTTGCCGAGTATAAAGGCGTTGATCCCGCATCGGTTCAGGGCGAGTGCTATGGACTCAACCACCTCTCGTTCTTCCGCAATGTGACGGTTGACGGCGAGGACATCATGTCCGACTTGATCCACGACGACGGGGCATATGCTCATACAGATCTTAGGTTCTTCGAGAAGGACCTCGTCCTAAATCGCGGATGCGTGCCAAATGAGTACCTATACTATTTCTACTATCGCGAGCGCGCCGTTGCCAACGTTCTCTCTTCGCCCCAGACGCGCGGTGAACTAATCGAAGAAATTAATCGAGAAATGACGAGCGAGCTTGCATCTATCGATATTGAGAACGACTTCGAAAAAGGCCTCGCGTGCTTTGAGAAGTGGTACGGAATGCGCGAAAACAACTACATGGCGGCCGAGACGGGTATTCATCGCGACAAGCCGTGGACGTTTGACGTGTACGGCAAAGATGCTGGCGGATACGCAGGTGTCGCGCTCCGCTTCATGGATATTGCTCGCTCTGGCAAGACGCAGCAGATGATCCTGTGCACCCCCAACAATGGCGCCATCCCCGGCCTTCTCGATACAGATGTCATTGAGTCAACGTGCGATATCTCCACCGATGGCTGCGTGCCGCATCGCGTCGAAGCCGATTCTGTGCCCGCGGGAAACCTCGAATTGATTCGTCGCGTCAAGTACTACGAGCGCACCGTGGCGCGTGGCATCGTTAACCGATCGAAGCGCGACATTGTCGAGAGCCTCGCGATGCACCCGCTCGTTAATTCGTACTCCTTGGCGAAAGATATCGCCGCGCAGTACTTTGAGCTTAACCGCGACTACATCGACGGCTGGACAGACTAGTCTGGACGTTAAAACTAGAAATTATGGATGGGCGGACCGGCGTTTATATTGGCGCCCGTTCGCCCAGCTTAGAAAGAAAACGGGTATAGAGTGAACTTGCGAGAGAACTTCAATGTCTTTCTGGAATCGGGCGATCGGGCGAAGGAATGCCGGAGTGGCTGCACGATGGCGTTATATATCCCCTTGTTTGTTATGAGCGCGCTTCAAATTGGTGTATCAAACGTTGCAACTGAGCTCGCCTATATCAATCCGTCCATTACGCTTATTTGCACTGTGGTCGCGGCCTTTTTAAACCTGCTTCTATCGAATGTGGCTTTTTCATTATTTGCCGTCGACCGGTCCAAAGAGACGGTGCAACCTGCTCGAACCCCTCCGGTTTATCTCTTGGCCTCGACGGTTCCCCTCCAGATTTCTGGGGCGCTGCTAATTTATTTGGTTCACTTGATTTTATCGGCAATTGTAGTCTTTGCCTCGCTTGCGAGCAGTCAGCTCGGGGTGTTGTGCTCGCTTGTGGTGGCAGTAATCGTGACGCTTCTTTCCGCGTCGTTCGTATTCGTGTTAATTGAAGATGCGGACGTGGAGCAGAGGGGACTACGAGGCATTCGGTTTGCACCACGCTACATCATGCGTTCGGTCACGGTGCTTCGTTCCTCCTGGAGAGAAATCGCGCGTCCCGCAACGCTGCTGGTGGCATGGAACCTGGTTGCAAGTTGCGCTATCCAGGTTCTTGTTGGATGGGTAGTTTCGAGTGCGGCGCTGCCGTCGGCACTTTCAGTGACGGCGCTTGTGCATGAGGGACTTTATTATGGGGCGTTTGCTTATATGCTGCTTTTGCTAGTTCATTGTGCGGTTGCGAGTTGGCTCGAAATTGACGTGCTCATGGGGGTGTCCTTGTGCGTATCCGAGCAGGATCGATAGCCCGAAGATGAAGCCGCGTTTTCGACATTGAGTTCCTGCGTACCTTGCTTTCTAAGCAGAATTGGCGCGCCGTTTGTTAACAATCGTTTTCCAAGAATTCTTTTGTTGCTCATTTTATAGACTTCTCATTGCTATAATCGCCCACCGCTCAAGATAATCGGAGAGGGTTTCCTATATGGCTCAAACAACGCAAGACGGCATCACGCTCAGGCAGTGGCTCCCGCTCATCGGGCTCACCTGCTGCGCGTTCGTGTTCAACACGTCGGAGTTCATGCCCATCGGCCTGCTGACCGACATCGCTGCATCGTTTTCGCTCACCGAGGCCCAAGCTGGCATCATGATCTCGGTCTATGCCTGGTGCGTCATGCTGCTGTCGTTGCCGCTCATGGTGTTTGCCTCGCGCTTCGAGTTCAAGCGGATGCTGCTGGGCGTGCTGGCCGTGTTCTCGCTCGGTCAGTTCCTGTCCGCTGTGGCGCCGACCTATCCCATCCTGGTCTGCGCGCGCCTGGTGGTCGCTTGCGCACATGCCGTGTTCTGGTCAGTCGCCTCGATTATGGCCTCGCGCCTGGTCGACACTCGCCACGGCGCGCTCGCCATCAGCATGATCGCCACGGGCTCGTCCATCGCGCAGATCTTTGGCCTGCCTCTCGGTCGCGCCATTGGCTTGGCCGTGGGCTGGCGCATGACGTTTGCCGTGGTCGGGGGCCTCTCAGCCATCGCGGTCGTCTACCAGGCAGCGGTGTTCCCGGCCATGCCGGCGGGTGAGCGCTTTACCGTCAAACAGCTGCCCGAGCTGCTCAAGAACCCGCTCCTCATCGCGCTCTACGCAGTCACGGTCTTCATGGCGACCGGCTATTACGCAAGCTACAGCTATATCGAGCCCTTCCTGGCGCAGGTCGCGCACGTCGATGCGGGCGCCATCACCATGACGCTGACGGCGTTTGGCTGTTCCGGCTTGGTGGGCAGCTGGCTGTTCAGCCGCCTGTTCGACGGGCACCGTTTTCCGTTCCTTGCTATCACGCTCTCCGGCGTGCCGGTGGCCCTGCTGCTCATGGGGCCGGCCGCATCGTCGCTCGTGACAGTGCTTGCCGTCTGCGCACTGTGGGGCTGCTGCGCCACGGCCTTCAATGTGGCGTTCCAGGCCGAGCTCATCAAGCACACGCCGGCAGATTCGTCAGCCGTCGCCATGTCGATCTTCTCGGGCCTGTTTAACCTCGGTATTGGCACGGGCACCGCAATCGGCGGCGCCGTGGTTTCGGGTCCCGGTATCGCTTGGATCGGCTTCGCGGGCGGGGCGATTGCCGTCGTGGGCGTCATCCTCGCCATCACCGTGCTGTTTCCGGCCATCCGCCGCGCCAAGCCCGTCGCCTAATCACGTCCCCTCATCAGTTGCGGTGGAATAGTTCCTGTTTAAGGCTTCTGAAGGCCCAGACAGGAACTATTCCACCGCAACTTATTTTGGGGGAGAGGATACAAGCTGGGCATACAATGGATGTCGTTGTGTTGAGCTTATCGGGAGGTTGCTATGTGGGCATACGAGACGACGTTCTATCAGATCTATCCGCTGGGCTTTTGCGGGGCTCCGCGCGAAAACGCCGCACCCGTTGCCGAGGACGAGCTTGCCCAGGCCGTCAACGTTGCTCCTAACCCCGATGCTCCCATTATGAAAATCGCCAAGTGGGCCGACTACATGCAGGAACTCGGCGTTGGCGCTGTGCTCATCAACCCACCGCTCGAATCTGATAGCCACAGCTACGATACAAGCAGCCTGCGCCATATCGACCGTCGCCTGGGTGGGGACGCCGACTTTGCCGCCGTATGCGACACGCTGCATGCCCATGGCATCCGCGTGGTGCTCGATGCCGTCTTCAACCACGTCGGCCGCGGTTTTTGGGCCTTCCGCGATGTGCAGGAGCGCAAGTGGGACTCGCCGTACAAGGACTGGTTCCACATTAGCTTTGACGGCGATTCCTGCTATGGCGATGGCTTTTGGTACGAGGGCTGGGAAGGCCATTTTGAGCTTGTGAAGCTCAACCTGCAAAATCCCGCTGTGGTCGATTACCTGCTCGAGTCCGTGCGCCGCTGGGCCGAGGTCTTTGGCGTCGACGGCCTGCGCCTGGACGTTGCCTATATGCTCGACCGCGACTTTATGCGCCGCCTGCACGCCTTTACCCGTGAGCTCAAGCCCGACTTTGTGCTGATCGGCGAGACGCTCCACGGCGACTACAACCAAATCGTCAACGACGAGATGCTCGACTCCTGCACCAACTACGAGTGCTACAAGGGCCTGTACTCCAGCTTTAACTCGGTCAACATGTTCGAGATCGCCCATTCGCTGCACCGCCAGTTTGGCGGCGATCCGTGGTGCATCTACCGCGGCAAACATCTGCTGTCGTTTGTCGACAACCACGATGTGCCGCGCCTGGCAAGTATCCTCACCGACAAGTCGTGTCTGCGTCCCGCCTACGGCATGCTCTTTGGCATGCCGGGCATCCCGTGCGTCTACTATGGCAGCGAGTGGGGAATTGCCGGCGAAAAGGGTGGCCCCGATGGCGACTGGGCGCTGCGACCTGCGCTCAATGAGCCTGCGCCCAACGAGCTGACGGCGTTCATCACGCAGCTTGCGCACCTTCGCTCGGCCGACGACGCGGCTGCCCGTGCTCTCAACTACGGTGCCTATCGCAACGTGGTGATCCAGAATAAGCAGCTGCTGTTCGAACGCGCTTGTGACGGTGCGACGGTGCTCGTGGCGGTGAACGCCGTGGACGAGCCTTACACCTTTGGCACCGGCGAGCTCAACGGCTCCTTTGTCGATCTGCTTGCCGACGATGCGCCCACGGTCGAGCTGACGGGCACCCTTGAGCTTGCACCCTACGAGGTGCGTTATCTGCTGAGGGCCTAGGCCATGGCAGCGTCTGACGAGGGCTATCAACATATTGAGCATGGGTTTGAGCCTGTGTTCGACCAGCACTCGCGCGTTTTGGTGCTGGGGTCGTTTCCCTCGGTGCTTTCGCGCGCCAATGCCTTTTATTACGGCAACCCTCAGAATCGCTTTTGGCGCGTGATGGCCGCGTGCCTCGGTGTGCCTGTTCCGCCCAACGAGGGCGATCCTTTGGCAAGCGGTGAGCCCGCGATGCTCGATGCCTCCATTGCCGCCAAGCGGGCCATGCTGCTGAACGGCGGCGTGGCCCTGTGGGATGCAATCGAGAGCTGCGACATTAAGGGCTCGAGCGACGCGAGCATCCGCAACGTTGTGCCGGCACATATCGAGCGCATTACCGATGCCGCGTCGATCGAGGTCGTTGTCTGTAACGGCGGTACGGCAGGGCGACTCTACAAACGCTACTTGCAAGATCGGACGGGGTTGCCTGCCGTCGTCCTGCCCTCGACAAGTCCTGCCAATGCCGCCTGGCGCCTGGAGCGGCTTGTTGAGCGGTGGAGCGGCGCCGCTGATTGGCAGGCTTTTTCGATTTAGCAGTTTGAGTGCTCGGCAAGATGCCTCATAACGGCGTGCCAGATCGGTGTGGGCAGTGCAGACGTGGCGCGCACCATGCCGTCGGTGTCGACGCCACCCGTTGCGGCACCACCGAGCTTTTGCGCGTGTTCGACGGAACATCCCATGCGAACGGCGCCCACGAGCTTGTCCATGGCCTCAGAAAACGGTCGCCGCAAGAGTCCCATGCGCGGAGAGCGACGAAGCGCCGCAATGCCGCTGCCGGCGCAGATGGCAACGCCGCCACACCACAATTGGCCATGGCGCTCACATGCCTTGTGCAGGCGAACGGCGGTCCCACGCGCCTGCTCAGTGCCCTCTTGTGCGGCTCGAATCGCGACATAGACGCGCGTTCCCGTACCGCCAAAGCGCTCAAGCGCCTGCTCGATGGCTGTCAACGTCTCATCGTCAGCCACATCTTCAATGGCCAGCACGATGCCATCGGCAACGCTGCCGGCGGCATTTGCCTTCAAGTCGACCGGGCGGGGGAGTGCGGTGCCGGAAAGTTGAGCATAGGCGGCGATGGCATTCTGCAGGTCCCAGAGCAAAAAATCAAGATCGGCGCTATTGGGAATACTGATATACGCAACGGTGTGCAGTGTTTTTGGTACGTCGCCGCGCGCGGTCGTCTCCATGCCATCTCCTTTCCGGCTCGTTTCCGTTTAGGTTACACCGTCTGGTGGCGCCCCGCCGCGCTATCCTAGTGCAACCCTTACGAAAGGAACGCCATGCGTCTGCCCATGAATACCTCGCTTGCCACGCTCAAGCCCTCCGGTATCCGCCGGATCAACGCGCTCGCCGCCCAGCACCCGGGGTGCATCGCGCTTGCGCTTGGCGAGCCCGATTTTCCCACGCCCGATGTGATTAGTGCCGAGGTGACCGCCGCACTGGACCGCGGTGACACGCACTATCCGCCCAACAACGGTCGCCCCGCCCTGCGTGAGGCGTTATCTGCCTACATGGGGGACGCGGGCCTTACGTTTTCGGCCGACGAGGTCATCCTGACCGACGGCGCGACCGAGGCCCTGTCGGCAACATTCATGGCCATGCTCAACCCCGGCGACGAGGTCATTATCCCCACGCCGGCCTTTGGCCTGTACGAGAGCATCGTCGTGGCCAACCACGCCAAAGCGGTCTTTTTGGATACGGAGTCTGCGCAATTTCAGATTGACGAGGATGCGCTTCGTGCTTGCGTGACGCCGGCGACCAAGGCCATCGTCATCTGCTCGCCCAACAACCCCACGGGCTGCATCCTCAACGCAGCATCGCTCGACGCCGTGGCACACGTGGCGGAGCAGACGGGCATCTACGTGATCTGCGACGACGTATACAACCGCCTGGTCTACGTGGACGGCTACGAGCGCTTTGCCCAGCGCCACCCGGAGCTTCGTGAGCAGACGGTAGTCATCGAGAGCTTCTCCAAGCCCTGGGCTATGACCGGCTGGCGCCTGGGCTGGCTCGCAGCGGCAACCCCCGTCATCGCCGAGATCGCAAAGGCCCACCAATACTTAGTATCGAGTGCTGTCTCCTTCGAAATGGACGCCGCAGCCCGAGCCCTGACCGTCGACCCAACCCCCATGCTCAAAGTCTACCGAGCCCGCCGCGAACGCGTACTCGCAGCCTTAGACGCCATGGGCCTCGACGTAGTAGAGCCCGCAGGAGCCTTCTACACTTTCCCAAGCATCAAAAAGTTCGGCCTAACCAGCGAAGACTTCTGCATCAAAGCCATCAAAGAAGCAAACGTAGCCCTAGTCCCGGGCGACTGCTTCGGAACCGAAGGCCACATCCGCCTAAGCTACTGCGTCTCCGACCAAGATCTGGACGAAGGCCTCAGCCGCCTGTCCAACTTCGTTTCAACCCTGTAGCCCAACGGGACCCAAAATCATCAGCCCACCGACCCAAGCATTATGAGTGGGGCGCGTCGCTCAACGGACACGAGGATTCGCAGCAAAGTTACCGCAGCTCCGGTCCGAGGGGCCGGGTTGAGATTTTCGTAGATTCCGCACGCGCCGAGGGGCACTTAATGTGCTCTTCGTGCGAGCCAGGACTTGACCGAGCGAAAATCTCAACCCGGCCCCTCGGACCGGAGCGTATGCAGGGTTTGTGTACGAATCCTCGCGCCCGTTGACCGACGCCGGGGTCCCCGCCATAATACTTTCGGTTCACGCACGAATCCGCTGCCAGAGACAGCCGGCGCTAACGGGCTTTGCCCGCGAGCTTAATGGGATATCCCGCCAGCCGAGGTGGTCGAGTAGATATGTCTTCTCGCCCCCGTCGCTCATGCAGCGCGGGGGCTTTCTTTTTGGACATGCCCCCGTCACGTCCTTGTGGCGGACCGTGCCCGGAAAGAATTCGAGGAGGTGTAATTCATGCCCCAGCAGTACAAAATCGACAAGGTTGCAGAGATCGAGTCCCGTATCGCCGAGAACGCCGGTCTGTTCGTCGTCAACTACAACGGTCTGACGGTTAAGCAGGCTCAGGAGCTGCGTCATCAGCTTCGCGAGTGCGGCGCCGAGATGAAGGTCTACAAGAACAACCTGGTCAAGATCGCTCTCAAGAACCAGGAGCAGCCCGAGCTCGACGAGATCCTCGCCGGCCCCGTCGCTTATGTGTTCTACGAGTCCGAGCCGGTCGAGGCCGCTAAGGCCCTTAAGGACTTCTCCGCTCAGTCCAAGGGCGTCCTTGAGATCAAGGGCGGTATCTCCGACGGCAAGGCCGTTTCCGCTGATGATGTTAAGGCTATCGCCGAGCTGCCCACCAAGGATCAGCTTCTCGGCCAGATCGCCGGTCTCATCTCCGGTTTCGCTCGCGACATCGCTGTCTGCGTCAACGGCGTTTCCTCTGGTCTCGCTCGTTCGATCCAGCAGGTCTCCGAGCAGAAGGCAGCCTAGTTGCTGTTTTCACCCGCGGCGGCAACGCCGCACCCCTGGCGCATTCGCGCCGTGTTTTAACTGATCTCCGTGCATCCGCACGGAAACCGAAAGGACTTAGAAATGGCTAAGCTTACCACCGATGAGATCATCGATGCTCTTAAGGAAATGACCCTTCTCGAGGCTTCCGAGCTCGTCAAGGCTATCGAGGACACCTTCGGCGTTTCCGCCGCTGCTCCTGCCGCTGTTGTCGCCGCTCCTGCTGCTGGCGCTGCTGAGGCCGAGGAGAAGACCGAGTTTGACGTCGTGCTCGAGGGCTTCGGCGACAACAAGATCCAGGTCATCAAGGCCGTCCGTGAGCTCACCAACCTTGGCCTGAAGGAGGCCAAGGAGGTCGTCGAGGGCGCTCCCAAGGCTGTTCTCGAGGGTGCCAAGAAGGAGGACGCCGAGGCTGCCAAGGAGAAGCTCGAGGCTGCTGGCGCTGCTGTCACCCTCAAGTAATCAGGCTTTCTCGCCAGATTTCTTTGCAGACGGGGTTCGCATTGCGAGCCCCGTCTTTTTTGTTTTGGCCCTTCATTCCCATTGCTCGGCGCGCAGAACACCGTTGTCTTCGCCGTGCCAATCTCGTTACCGCTGGGGCGTAAAATTGCACCATTCGAGCAATAATTTGCGTTGACCTGCTGAAGAATTGCGTTTGCCTTACGGCGACGTATGTCTCCGGCGGTAAGATACTTCGGTATCGCAATTTGGTCTGCGGCCGCCGTGCCGCACGCACAGGGCGCATTCTGCGCCTGCGAAAGGATCCTTGAATAATATGAAGGCAATCATCCCCGCCGCCGGTCTTGGCACGCGTTTTCTGCCTGGCACTAAGTGCACGCCCAAAGAGATGCTGCCGGTACTCGACAAGCCGGTCATCCAGTATGTCGTTGAGGAGGCGCTCGACCCCGAGGAGGTCGACGACGCCATCATCGTTACCTCTCCCGGTAAGCCCGAGCTGCTGAGCTACTTCCAGCCCGACCGTTCGCTCGAGAACCTGCTGCGCGAGCGCGGTAAGGATGCTTACGCCGATGCCGTCGCCCACGCTGGCGGTATGCCGGTCGATTTCCGCTATCAGTACGAGCCCAAGGGCCTCGGTCACGCCATTCGCTCTGCCGCCGATGCTGTGGCAGGGGAGAACTTCCTGGTTCTTCTGGGCGACTACGTTGTGCCCAACCGTGACATCTGCGACAAGATGCTTGCTGTCTCCAAGGAGCACGGTGGCGCTTCGGTTATCGCCGTCGCTGCTTGCTCGCCCGAGGAAGTCAGCCGCTACGGCGTTATCGCCGGCGAGCGCGTCGGTTCGCTCGAGGGCGCCGAGGGCGTTGCCGATGCCGAGCCGGGCGCTGTCTGGCGCATCGGCGGTCTGGTCGAGAAGCCTGCTCCCGAGGCGGCTCCTTCCAACCTGTACATCGTCGGTCGCTACCTGCTGAGCCCGCTGGTCATGGACCTGCTCGCCGATCAGCAGGCCGGCAAGGGCGGCGAGATTCAGCTCACCGACGCTATGGCCCGCTCGCTCGACCGCGAGGCCATGTACGCTGTCGTTATCGACCCGCTGTCGGGCTACGACACCGGCACCCCGTCTGGCTGGATGGCCACCAACGCCCTCATGGCCGCAAGCGATCCTCGCTTTGCCAGCGCCTTCTGGGACGCCATCGACGAGCGCGGCGGCTTGATGCGCAAATAAGCCTTCGGGCACCGACATTTACGGGCGCGGACCTCGGTTCGCGCCCGTTTTTTATAAGAGCTGCGATTGCCGGCTCTCTGTTCACAGAAAATATATGAACAGATGTTCGGTATACCACTATCTACCTGCGTGTTTTCTGTCGAAAAACTTTGCTACTCCAAAAACTCAATCGCGTCAAGGCTTTTCTTGCCCAACGGTCGGTACCTGATAAACTATTAGGTTGCGATAACTGGCGAAGCTATGCCTCGCCAACCCACCGAGCATTTCCGTGAAGGAGGAAAAACCTGGTGACCTACGCATACACTGCCACTGAGCGCAAGCGCGTCAGCTTCGGGAAAATCCCGGAGGCCATGGAGCTCCCCAACCTTATCTCTGTTCAAAGGGAATCCTTTGAGCGTTTTAAGGACGAGGGCCTTCGTGAGGCGTTCAAGGAATCCAGCCCCATCCAGAGCCAGAACCATGTTCTCGAGGTTACCTTCGGCGAGCATCAGTTCGGCGACCCCGCGCACACCGTCGAGGAGTGCCGCGAGAAGAACATGACCTATCAGGCCCCGCTTCTGACCGACGTCCGTCTCACCAACAAGGAGACCGGCGAGATCAAGGAGCAGCTCGTCTTTATGGGCGACTTCCCTATGATGACCGATCAGGGCACCTTCATCATCAACGGTACCGAGCGTATCGTCGTCTCGCAGCTCGTCCGTTCCCCGGGTGTGTACTACAGCTCCGAGATGGATTCGGGCAAGCAGATCTACAAGGCCCAGATCATCCCGTCCCGCGGTGCCTGGCTTGAGTTTGAGGTCGACAAGCGCGACCAGCTCATGGTCTCCATCGACCGTAAGCGCAAGCAGAGCGCCACGATGTTCCTGCGCGCCCTTGGCATTGCCGTCACCAACGACGACATCATCGCGCTGCTCGGCAACTCCGATGTGATCAAGCGCACCCTGGAGCGCGACACCGCCCTCACCCGCGAGGATGCCCTTATCGAGATCTACCGTCGCCTGCGCCCGGGCGAGCCTCCCACCGTGGATGCTTCCCGCAGCCTGCTCGAGGGCCTGCTCTTTAACCCGCAGCGCTACGATCTGGCCCGCGTTGGTCGTTACAAGGTCAACAAGAAGCTCAACCTCACCACCGAGGAAGAGGTCACGGTGCTCACCGACGAGGATATCGTCGCGACGCTGCGCTACCTGCTGTCCCTCGCTGCCGGCGAGCAGGGCTTCAAGGTCGACGACATCGACCACTTTGGCAACCGCCGTATTCGTACCGTCGGCGAGCTCGTCGCCAACCAGTTCCGTATCGGCATGAGCCGTATGGAGCGCGTCGTCCGTGAGCGCATGAGCTCCCAGGACATCGACGAGATCACCCCGCAGTCGCTCATCAACATCCGTCCGATCGTGGCCTCCATCAAGGAGTTCTTCGGTTCCTCGCAGCTCTCGCAGTTCATGGACCAGGCGAACCCCCTGACCGGTCTGACCCACAAGCGCCGTCTGTCCGCACTCGGCCCCGGCGGTCTTGCCGGCCACAAGTCGGGCTCCCGCCGCCGCACCAACGTGCCGACGGCCGTCCGCGACGTTCACAATTCGCACTACAGCCGCATGTGCCCGATCGAGACCCCCGAAGGCCCCAACATCGGCCTGATCGGCTCGCTCGCCCTCTACGCCCGCGTCAACGAGTATGGCTTCATCGAGGCCCCGTTCCGTCGCGTCGAGAACGGCGTTGCCACCGATCAGATCGACTGGATGACCGCTGACGAGGAAGAGAAGCACGTCATCGCGCCGGCCAACACGCCGCTCGATCCCAAGACCAACGAGTTCATCACGACCGATGCCGAGGGCAAGATCGTCCGTCCGCACACCGTGATCGCCCGTACCCGCGACTTCGACGGCTCCTTC
>URYW01000014.1 GCA_900552145.1 uncultured Collinsella sp.
CATGTCGTTTTCTTTCATGAGGGCACCGGCGGAGGGGAGGCTCTGTGCGGTGAACTTCTCGGCCGAGACACCGGCGCCAAGAATCTCCTCGGTTGTGCCGACGGTGGTGACCGAGCGGCCCTTCTTGGCCGTGAAAGCCTGGACGCCCTGCGTGTTGGTGGTCGTCTTGGTCTTGAGCAGCGACGTGTTGAAGTTCATCAAACGATAGTCGCTCGAGACCAGCGCGATGTCGCGATCTTCCTTGAGTACCTGGGCATACAGCAGCTTGCTGCCACCGTAAATGGCGTTCTTGAGGCGCTTGCGGTTGGTCTTGGTGACGTATCCAGAAAGCGCGACGCGCACCACGCGGCCGTTCTCAAAGACGAACAGCACGTCGGCCTTGTAGTCCTCGGGGTCGATGACCCAGATGACGCTCTCGTCGGGTTCCATCTCAAGATCGGTCGGCAGGTACGAGCCCAGCTGGGCCGACTTGGTGTCCTCAAACGCTGCGACCTTGCACTTGTACACCTGGCTCTTGTTGGTAAAGACCAGCAGCTCGTGGGTGTTGGAGGACGGGAACTCGATAAAGGGTTTGTCGCCGTCCTTGTACTTGAGCGTGGTCGCCTTCTTGAGCACGCGGTCCGTCATCTTCTTAAGGTAGCCATCGCGCGAGAGCATGATGGTGACCGGGTACTCCTCGACCTCAGGCTCCAAGCTTACCTCGATAACCTCATGGGGCTCGATTCTGCCCGTGCGGCGCGGCATCACGTACTTCTTGTTGACCGCGGCCAGCTCGTCGCTGATGACCTTCTTGATTTTCTCCTCGCTGGAGAGAATCTCCTCAAGCTCGGCAATCTCGCCCTCAAGCTTGGCGATGTCCTTGGTGCGGTTGAGAATGTACTCCTCGTTGATGTTGCGGAGCTTGAGCTCGGCAACAAACTCGGCCTGCGTCTCGTCGATGTCGAAACCCGTCATAAGGTTGGGTACGACCTCGGCCTCGAGCTTGGTGCCGCGGATGATGGCGATGGCCTTGTCGATGTCGAGCAGAATCGCCTCGAGGCCGTGCAGCAGGTGCAGGCGCTCGGACTTTTTTCCCAGGTCATAGTTAATGCGGCGACGCGTGGACTCAATACGCCACTTGACCCACTCGTGCAGGATCTGACGCACGCCCATAACGCGAGGGTAACCATCGACTAACACGTTGAAGTTGCACGAGAACGAATCCTGCAGCGTGGTCGAGCGATAGAGCTTGGCCATGAGCTTGTCGGGGTCGACACCGCGCTTAAGGTCGATGGCGATGCGCAGGCCCGAAAGGTCGGTCTCGTCGCGGATATCGGCGATCTCCTTGACCTTGCCTTCCTTGGAGAGCTTGACGATGCGCTCGATGATGACATCGGTCTTGGTGGTGTAGGGAATCTCGTAGACCTCGATGATGCGCTCTTCGGGGATCCAACGCCAGCGGGAGCGAATCTGGAAACTACCAAGGCCGGTCTCGATGATCTTCTCCATCTCCTCGCGGCGGTAGATAATCTCGCCGCCGGTCGAGAAGTCGGGCATGGGCATATACTCGAGCAGGTCGCAGTCGGGATCCTTGAGGTAATGCATCGTGGCAGTACAGACCTCGTTGAGGTTGAAGCCGCAGATATCGGATGCCATGGCGACGCCGATGCCTATGTTGGCCGAAACCAGAATATTGGGGAACGTGGTGGGCAGCAGGCGCGGCTCCTTCATGGCGCCGTCGTAGCTGTCAACGAAGTCGACCGGGTCCTTGTCGATGTCCTTGAAGATCTCGGCGCTGATGGGGGAGAGCTTGGCCTCGGTATAACGCGAGGCGGCGTAGCTCAGGTCGCCCGAATAGTACTTGCCAAAGTTGCCCTTCGACTCCACGAAGGGGGCGAGCAGTGCCTCGTTGCCGGTGGCCAGACGCACCATCGTCTCGTAGATCGCGGCGTCGCCGTGTGGGTTGAGCTTCATGGTCTGGCCCACAATGTTGGCGCTCTTCTGGCGCTCGCCCTTGAGCAGACCCATCTTGTACATGGTGTAGAGCAGCTTGCGGTGCGAGGGCTTAAAGCCGTCAATCTCGGGGAACGCACGCGAGACGTTGACGCTCATGGCGTAGGGCATGTAGTTGACCTCGAGCGTCTGCGTGATCGGCTGGTCGGTGACCTCGGAGTGCAGGCCGATGACGTTCTCGGCGTTGACCTGCTTTTTCTTCGGCTGGTTCTTCGTCTTCTTCTTTGCCACGATATCCTCTTGAACTTCTTAAGGGCCGTCGTTATCGATTTGCTGCTACTGCAGGTCCAACTGGTCCAGGTATTCCTTGCCGTGCTCCGAGATATGGCGCTTGCGGCCCGCCTCGTCGTTGCCCAGCAACAGGTTGAACATGGTTTCCATCTTGGTGACGTCCTCGGGCTCCACCTTGATCAGACGGCGCGTCTCGGGGTTCATGGTGGTGAGCCACATCATGTCCGGGTCGTTCTCACCAAGACCCTTGGAGCGGTTGATCGAGCACTTTTGGTCGCCGATCTCTTTGAGGATGTCGTTCTTCTCGAGCTCGGTGTAGGCAAAGTAGGTCTTTTCTTTGCAGTTGATCTCGTAGAGCGGCGACTCGGCGATATACACGTAACCCTCGTCGATAAGTGTGGGCACCAGGCGGTAGAGCATGGTGAGCACGAGCGTGCGGATGTGGTAACCGTCGACGTCGGCGTCCGTACAGATGATGACCTTGTTCCAGTTGAGGTTGTCGAGGTCAAAGGCACCAAGGTTCTTGATCCGCTTGTCCTTGATCTCCACGCCGCAGCCCAGCACGCGCATGAGGTCCATGATGATGTCGGACTTAAAGATGCGCGGGTAGTCCTCCTTCAGGCAGTTGAGGATTTTGCCTCGGACGGGCATGACGCCCTGGAACTCGGCATCGCGCGACGTGCGAATGGCGCCTGCTGCCGAGTCGCCCTCTACGATGTAGATCTCGCGGCGACTCTTGTCCTTGGAGCGGCAGTCGATGAACTTCTGCACGCGGTTGGCCATGTCGGTCTTCTGCTGCAGGTTGGTCTTGATGCTCTGGCGCGTCTTTTCGGCGTTCTCGCGTGAGCGCTTGTTGATGAGCACCTGCTCCATGATCTTGTTGGCGGCATCTTTGTTCTCGATCAGGTAGGTCGAGAGGCGCTCCTTAAAGAATGCCGTCATGGCCTGCTGGATAAAGCGGTTATTGATGGCCTTCTTGGTCTGGTTCTCGTAGGACGTCTGGGTGGAGAAGCAGTTGGTTACCAGCACCAGACAGTCCTGGACGTCCTGCCACTTAATGCCGCTTTCGTTTTTGTTGTATTTGCCCTGTTGCTTAATGTAGGCATCGATGGCACTGGTCAGAGCGCTACGGGCCGCCTTCTCGGGTGAGCCGCCGTTCTCGAGCCACGATGAGTTGTGGTAGTACTCCTGCATCATGAAGGTGCGAGAGAAGCACATGCATGCGGTGATTTTTACGTTGTAGTCGGGCAGGTCTTCGCGGTCGCGACCGCGACGGTCGGCCTCGATAAAGAAGGGTTCGGTGAGGTAGTCGGTACCGACCTTCTCGAGCACGTAGTCTTCGATGCCCTTGGGATAGCAAAAGTCCTCTTCGGAAAACTCGCCATCGTCGCCTTCGATGCGCAGGCGGAAGGTCACGTTGGCGTTGACCACGGCCTGGCGGCGCATGGTTTCGCGATACCAATCGTGGGGAATGCTGATGGAGGTAAAGACCTCAAGATCGGGGCGCCACTTGATGGTGGTGCCGGTGCGGTTCTCGTCGCTGGGCTCAATCTCGAGTGCCTTCTTCTTGGCGCCGACAACCTTGCCCTTCTTAAAGTGCAGGGAGTACTTGTTGCCGTCGCGCCAAACCGTGACGTCCATGTACTCGGAGGCGTACTGGGTCGCGCACGAGCCTAGGCCGTTGGTACCGAGCGAGAAGTCGTAGTCGCCGCCCTGGTTGTTGTTGTATTTGCCGCCGGCGTAGAGCTCGCAGAAGACGAGCTCCCAGTTAAAGCGCTTCTCGGAAGGGTTCCAGTCGAGCGGGCAGCCACGGCCATTGTCCTCTACCTGGATAGAGCCATCGCGAAAGGCGGTAAGGGTGATAAGTTTGCCGTAGCCCTGGCGTGCCTCGTCAACGGCGTTAGACAGGATCTCGAAGGCGGCATGCGCGCAGCCATCGAGTCCGTCCGAGCCAAAGATGACGGCGGGGCGCAGGCGTACGCGTTCCTCGTCCTTGAGCTGGCGGATACTGTCGTTACCATAGTTTGCGGTGTTTTTTGCCATACTCGCTCTCTCGGTGCTCCCTTGCTGCGTTTAAGTCATATAGATAGTCAAGGTAGCATAGCCCAGCCCACAGGCGATTCCAACCAACACGAAATCCATCGAACAATCGTTCGGAATTTGGTGGAACAGCGTTTGCTCGGACAAAACCGAGTCGGTTCTGTCCGAGTAAGTTTGAAGGCGGTCGAATGCGTCCTGCTACGTTTGCGGTTGGATGCGTTTGTCAAAAACGTGCCATGCGGATTGTTGGATTGAATCGAACATTGGGACAGGCGTCTCATTTTATGGGCCGAGGGCGTGCGTATACGAGTCTTTTTGGTCCATAGGGGATGCTGGGCGGTTGCTAGTTGGGCCACGGGTCACTTCGCCGGCGCTGCTTTTCGCCATACGCTCATAGTGGAGGCCGATGCCACGGAGTCGACTTGGGACTCGGGCAACGGATGAGCTGTAAGCCGAAAGGAGCGGTGAGGATGATGAAGCCCATGACGAAGAAGCTGCTGTTAGGAATTCCCACCGTGACGCTTTCGGCCGTGCTGGCTTGCACGCTTACCGGTTGCGGCGGAAATGCGCCGAGTGGCTCGGCTGGCAGCTCGGGCGGCGGCAGTGCTCCCGTAGAGAAGAAGGCCTATGAGTCGCAGACGGTCGAGGTAGCTGGTATAACCTATGAGTCGGTAGCCCACGGTACGTTCTATCGCGGCGACGCTAAGCTGCAGGACGGCTTTTACCTGCACGTCAAGATCACCAACAACAATGCAAAGAACAGGACGTTTAGCTCCTTTAACGTGCATGCTGCCCAGGGCGATCTTGAGGCAGGCGACCCGTTGTTTACTTCCGGCAAGGCGGCCGTGCTCGATTACGTTGCAAGCGAGGCTCCCGATGAGCTTCACGAGGGCATCGATCTTTCCGAGAGGCCAGATATCGGTCCGGGCGAGACTGTTGAGTACGTGTATTTCTGGGCGCCCAAGACGGCGTACTACGGGCCCATCACTGTCGAGTTCGTAGATGCTTACGCCCCCGCCAAGAATCATGAGGCCATGCACTTTGACACCACGGGGTGCGAGACCAAGGAGTTCAAGGCGGCCGGCGGTGTGGCCGATTCTGGTGACGCGGCCAATATGACCGGCATCGATTGCGCATCGTACAGTATCGAGGCCGCCGATGGGTACACGCTGGATTCGTCCAACGAAGAGCACGAAAAGGCAGACTTCTTCCACGACGAGACTGGAGGACGCTTGCACATCAGCATCTTCCCGCGCTCGCCGGAGGAAGAGGTTGCAAGCCTAGAGCAGGTCTACGAAGGCAAGGAGACAACAACCGACCAGGTCGAGTACAACGGCATAACGTGGCTGCGCTTTACCGGTCCCGACAACGGCCATACGCTGTTTGCGACGGCTCCCGCAACGGGTGAAACCGTCCGCGTGTCGATTGGCTGGAAGATCGATTGGGCCGCCGCCGTGCCCATGATGGAGGCGCTTACGCTCAAGAAGCGCTGTGATTCCCATGGCAGGCGACTCAGGGCTGGCTCCGAGCTATCGGGGCCAGCCCTTTTTTGATGTTCGATGAGCCGAGTCGGCGTCTCTCGCAAAGGTAATTTAGGAGCTAGCGAGGCCTATCCGAATTGATCTCATCGGCGGTGTTGTTTTCGAGCGCCGTGCGGCGGGTGCTGTAGACGATAAGGCCGGCGCCTGCTGCGGCGAGTGCTGCAGCGGCTGCCGTAAGGGGAGCGTTGACATCGCCCGTGCCCGCAAGCGCGCCCGCTTTTCCGGGGCGCTTGCTATTGCCGTGATCCTTGCCGCTGCCAGAGCCACTGCCGCCACCGGAGCTGCTTCCGCCGGAGCCGCCGCCCTTGTCAGTACCGCCGCCACTCGAGCCGCCACTGCCGTCCGCCGTCATCGGTGCATCGTGAAGCCCCGTCGTATCCACGCTGTCGCATACGCCGACCTGAACTTCTGAGCGTTCGCATGCCGCGTCGGGCACATGAAGCTCGTGCAGTACGGCACCCAGCGCCGAGTTTGCGCCTGGTCGAATTTCCTCGAGCGTTACGGGATCGAGCGCCACCAGATTACGCGCCTTCGCATACAGCGTTACGCGTTTGCCCACTTCGTCGCTCCAGCTCTCGGGGATGGCGAAGCTCATGCGAAACTGTGCCGTGCAACCCGGTGCCAGCACGGCGTTGCCGTTGTCGGCTACCAGCGGGTGCGTTGCAAAACGTGCGCCCAGCGTCTCGAGCGCGTACTTCACGTGTGCCATGTCGTTGGCCGGAGCATCTTCGGAAAGCTCTGGATCAAAGATCGATGCCGTGCGTGCGTTCGCTCCGAATCCGATGGATGCGCTGGAGAACGGCTGGCTGGAGCCCTCTCGGTATAGATCGATTGTGCCGGCGGTGCGCAGCGAGTAGCCGGCGTTTCGCACCGCGTCCATGAAGGATTCGCCTGCTGCTCCGGGCACCACCGCGCCCGAGGTAGCGACCGCGCCCGTCGGAGTGGCACACGCCGCCAAGGGTACTTCGATGCCGTGCAGCTCTGCCTCGCTCTGCTCGGCACTCACAATGTGCGTGGCGAGTGCGGAGAGCATGCCTCCCGACGTCAAAAACGTCGTTATCTGATCGACGGGATGGTCCAGCTCGCACATCACGAACGGCTCCGTGAACAGATCGCCTGCCAAGGTGCTGGCGAAGATGCGGAAGTGCTTGCCCATCACTGCTACCGGGTTGCCTTCTTCGTCGTAGGTTTGTCCCACCTTGCCATCGGTGTTCTCTACATAGAGCACGCACCTGCCGTTGTTGCTTACGCTAAACGATGCCGGGCCACAGCCTGCGGCACCCACAGGCTGCGTTGCAAATGCCGATGCGTCTCGCGTCCAAGTGATATGCTGCAGTTGTTCGTTGACGGTTGCCAAAAAGCCCGAATGTTGTGGCCACGGCACCGCACGGGGTACCGTGGCGTCTGGTGGCATAACGCCCCAGCCTGCAATGGACTGGCCGATCACGGCGTACGATGCGCAGCCGCAACCGTCTGCAGTCTCGTACGCAACGGGCACCACCATTTTGCCGTTGATATTCTCGGGCTCGCCCAGCTCGATACTCGACGGTGCTTGTGGAAAGCGGAGAACTTGGCGGAACGTCAGGCTGTCGCCCGAAACGTCCGACCACAGGGTAAAGCACTCCAGCGCAACCTCAGCCTCGCTGCCGAGCGCCTTTTCTGCGGTGCTTCCACGGCGGTGGAGATAGGCACCCGACAGGCGTCCGTCGACCAGCGTCTTGCCCACCGTGATGCGCGGGCACTGCAGGCAATGGTAACCGTCCTCCTGCAGGCGCCCGCGCGAGATGCTGCGCCACGACGTGTGCGATATCACGCGAACTTCGCTATTACTTATGCGCAGGCGCACAACGGACAGTATGCCGGATGTGCTCGCCGTATCGAAATGGGTGTTGTCGCCGGCGGGGCGCTCGCCCGAGACCAGCAGCACGTAGGCGTCCTGGTTTCCTCTTCCGTCCGTATATTCCACCACGTCGAAGTCGTAATCGTATATGCCGTCGCGCTCCACGTCGCCCTCGCCAAACCCAAGGGGAAAGTCCACGGGCGTGGGAGCGGACCACGTGCCGTTTGCCTTTGTGTGTACCACCAGGCGCGAGCGGCCATTGTCGCCGTAGCGCACCGAGGCGATACGGAACAGGCATTCTACGTCGGCAATCATTGCCAGCTTCATGTGGGCTTCGCTGAGCACGCCAGCAAACAGCACGTTGTCGCTCGAGGGTTTGATGCCGCCACGCTCGTCCTCCGACACGCCGGCAGAATTGGCGTTCGAGTCAGCAACGGCGTTCGTTGCCTGACCGATGTAGGTGTACTCATACATCGGCGCGGCGTTTTCGTCGTTTTCCATCAGTGCGTGGACGAAGTGCTCGATCTGTCCCGTGTCGTCGCTTTCTACATCCGCCTCGAGCTCAATGCACGTGACCGCTTGATCCCAATCGCGCACGACAGGCGCGACGTTTACGGCAGTGGCCTTAACCTCGGCGCGTGCGAGCAGCTCGGCGTTGGTGACGATGGTGGCCGATGCGATAAATTGCGGCACGCCGCCCGCCTCAATGTTGCCGGCCGAGCCGAAGCGGGCATTCAGCGTATAAGGCGTATCTCCACCCAATGCGAGCTCAGAGCGCTGGAGCACATACTGGCTGCCATTGTTCACCGACATATTCCACGAATCGAGGAGTGTGGGCCACGACCCCGACCAAGCCTTGGTGGTCCACTTGAACATTACGAACTGGAGTATCACATCGACATCGACGTCTGCACCTACGCGCAGTCGCGGAAGCTGGTGTCCACCTGCCTTCTCGTACCCAATGAACAGCGTGAGGGATGCGGCGCCGCGCACGGCAGACGAAGCGACGCCTGCAACGCCGGCGCCAAAGGTGACGGCAAGCCCGATCTGGATGGTGAACGAGCCCGACGTGTTTGAATAGTCGAGCGAAATGTTTTTAAAAAACGCCGCGCCGCTGCCGTGCGTGTGGGCACCCACGGCGAGCGCCAGCTTCGCCAGCACCCAGGGGTTGACGTTTAGGAAAAACGGCACCGGTCCTAGGGTAAACTGCTCGGTCCAATTGAGGTCGGTTCTTACCTGGAAGAGGGCCTTAATATTGCCGTATGCGGGGTCGTTGTTGTTACCCCAGGTTTTGCCCACCCAATCGTAGGCGAGCGAGCCGTACAGCTGTGTGGCGATATCCATCGTGAACAGCGGCGTGCAATGGTGACGAAGGAGCTTGGTGTTTCTTGGATCGGTGCCCGAACCGGCACTCATACTCTTGTACTGATTCCACTTCCCCTCCATCTCGTCGAGGTAGCGGTTTGTCTGCTTGGCGCCCGACTCGCGCGGCGATTTCTTCCAGTATTCCGGATCAGGGTTGCCCGAATCGTTCATATAGCTGGCTGGTTTGTATCCTCCGCCAAACAGCACGTATCCAGCAAACGAGAAATCGAAGAGGATCGGAAATGTGGGCATCCAGCACGTGAACTTATTGCCGCCGATGCCGGGAAACGCCGCGGGGAAATCAAACGGAGTGATCTCTTGGTCCATGGTGGTGGGGACGATAGTGGTCGATCCGGATTCCGCCTTTGCCGCCGGCGCGGTAGCAACGGTCATGGGGGAGGAGAGCGTGTAGGTTTTGCCCTGGTAGTCGAGGACAAAGCGCAGCTTGCATCCTTCTTCCAGAAGGCTCGACGCTGCATCGAGGAACTTGTCTTCGAGCGTGAACGTCGCCAGATTATCCGCGCCCGATGCGCTAGCCTTGACTTGGCCAATCTGCGTGACGGTTTCGGATGAGCTGCCCGCAGCGGGCATCACTTTATTGATATGCAACGTTGCCTGCCCGCCCTGTGGCAGATGGGCCTGCACGGTAAAAGCGTGCGTGTCGGGCTGATCGTTTGCTGCTTCGTCCGCTGGCATTGCCATAAACGTGGCGTCGGCGTACTGGATGTCCCATTCGTCGAATGTGAGCTGGCGGAAGTACGGCTTGCCGTCGGAAAGCGGACGTGTGGGCGCGGTTATGGCGGTGCCGCCCTGGATACGCGCAAGGGGAATCTCGACATCACGGTAGCCCACCATGCTAATGGAGATGCCGCCGTTAAAGTCGTACGCGTCGAGAAGCGTCGCCTCGTCCACGTAGCCTTCCGAAAGCGGAGCGACCTCAAAGATGGCCGTGCCCTCGTCGTCGGTCGTGGCGGTGAGCTGCTTGCCCGCGGCATAACGCGACGCGAGCGTGACCTGGGCACCCATGATGGGCGTATTCTTGTTGGCGACGTCGACCACGACCACACCAAACATGGTGCGCGAGAGAACGAGCACCCTGAAGGGGTCTTTTTCGTCGGCATAGGCTTCGGTGGGCGCGAACGGCAATATGAAGGCGTTTGCGCTTCCCGGCACGCGCGGCAACATAATGCTCGCCAGCGAGGACGCTCCGGCAACAAGTAGCGAACGGCGATCAAGCATTTTGGGCTCCCATCCCGCAAATATCGGAGGAAATAATCCAATTTTGCGAGAAGGTGCCCCGTGGTGGTAGTGCCGTTCAAGGGACAAAATGTCCAAATTGATCGAGCGAAGCGCCGGGTTCCGGAACGCGTTCGATACGCTTGGCAGTCCGGTCGCTAACGTAACATATGCGCGACCAGCTCGGCGCGTGTGCCGATGCCAAGCTTTGCGTATACGCCGGATAGGCGGTTTTTAACGGTGCCCGGCGACACACCCATATGACGAGCGATTTCGGCGTTGGTCCATCCACGGCAGGCGAGCATGGCCATGGTGAACTCTGTGGTCGTTAGATCGTCGGCCACGTCCTCGCCCGAATCGGGGTTGTGGATGCGCCGCCAGCCGTAGCTGAAGCGGTACGTGATCTCGATGATGCGCGCGAAGTCGTCAGGGTAGTGCGTTTTTAGGCATGCCGCGATAAGCCCCTGTAAAAGGCCGTGATGCTCGCCAATGAGCTCAATAAGGCCGTCGGGACGCGCAATGTTCCAAGCAACTCCGAAGTGCGTTTTTGCGGCGTCGATGTCCTTGAGGCTCATGCATGCCATGGAAGCTGCCAGGTGCAGGAACAGTTCCGAGATCGGATAGCTCCCTTGTTTCATGATCAGGGCGTTTTCCGCCATGCCCAGACTGCGGCCGTATTCGCCGCGCAGGTACAGGGCATGCGCCATCACGTAGCTGGCGAACAGGCGTAGGCTTTCGGGCAGATGCGCCGCAAGCGGATAAAACTCTTCGGCGGAATACGGGGAAGGCAGGTGCAGCAGGACGCTCGCGGCCGAGGCGAACAGGATATGCATGGCGTGGACGGCGAGCGATTCTTCGTCGGTGGGCGCATCGAGAATGCCCGCAAGACAACGGCGGGCGTCGGCGATACGGTTGAGCGACAGACTGGCGTATCCGCAGATAAAGCATGCGGAATAGCGCAGCGCGGGATCGGTGGCGTCAAGATAGGGGCGCGCCGTCTTGGCAGCGAGGGTGGCCTGTCCGCGAAAGTACAGCGCTTCTGCCGTGGCAATGGTGCGCGAATCGGGGTCGGAAATGCCTGCAACCGCAGTGTCAATCTGCCCCGGCACAAAGGCAGTGCACATCAACGGCATGGGAACGCATGGGTAGCCATCGCAGTCCATCTTCCATCTCCCAACAGCTGGCAACAATAGCAGCAATTGTACTCCTGTTGCTCGGGACCCCTTTCGTTTTACTGTTCGGTTAACGCTACGGATCGTTTTGGAAGGCTTACGAGCATGGTGGTCCCGTTCTCGGAACTTGTTTCAACCTCTACCGTGCCACCGTGAAGCGTTGCAATCTCCCAAACGAGCGCTAGTCCGAGTCCTGCGCCGCCGTATGCCCTGCTGCGGGATTTATCCAGGCGAAAGAACGGTTGGAAGATGCTCTCTCGGTACTGCTTGGGTATTCCCGGGCCCTCATCTTTGACTCGCAGGAGCACATGGCTGTCGCTGTCGCTGATGGAGACGTTGACAGTCGAGCCGGAGCGGCTGTAACGGATGGCGTTTTCGACCAGATTAAACACCAGCCGATAGAGGAGCGTATCACTTCCGATTGTCAAAGCGTCTCCGGCGCAATCGAGGGTTACGTCCTTATTCTCGGCAAGTGGCGCAAGGTCGGTGAGGACCTCTTCGGACAGGGGACCGAGTTCAACAGCGTCCCCGCAAGGGACGCTGCGGAGCTCACTCATCTCGAGCAATACCTTGGTCATTCGAGACATGCGCTCGGTTTGTTCTTGTAGCAGGCCGAGCAGCTCGGCTGTTTCGGGTTGCAAACCGGAGTGCTCGGAGATGAATAGTTCAATCTGTGCTTGCATAAGGGCGAGCGGGGTGCGCAGCTCGTGTGCGGCGTTGCCGGTAAACTGACGCTGTGCAGAGAACCCTTCGCCAAGACGGGCGATCATGTCGTTGAAAGAGGCACTGCATCGTTGTAGCTCGGTGGGCACATCTTCACTGAGTCTGATTTCGCTTAGGTTGTCAGGCTGCACACGCTCAACCTGGGCTGCAAAAGCCCGTAGCGGTTTGAGCGCACGACCGCTCACAAAGTATGCCAGCGCGCCGCCAAGGAGTGTGACTCCAGCCGTGATGTACCAGGCTGTCGTGCCAAAAGACTCCTGTGCGTCGTTTACGACGATCGTGACCTCGTCATCGAGGCTCCCCTTCGTTGGGTCAAACGCCTGAGGTGCATCTACGCCGGCTGCGCTAAGGGCCGAGATGTCACTGCCGATGGCGTCCATGTAGCGCATGCCCGTATAGCCGACCAAGCAGTTCGTCAGCACGCATGCCGCACACGTGAGCAGTGCCGTCATAATCGTTATGCGCCATTGCAGCGAAAGCCTTTTCATTCGCTATCCTCCATAACGTAGCCCTCTCCAATCCGATTGCGAATCGGGTCGTACCCCAAAGCGATGCGTAGTTTTTTGCGGAGTGACGAGATGTGAACGCGGATTGCGTTGCTAAAGCTGTTCACGCTGCTATCCCAAACGTGCTCGATAAGCTCCTCTTGACTTACCGGACGCCCCTGATTAAGCATCAGGTATTCCAAGATTCCCGTTTCCTTGCGCGTAAGAGATAAAGCCTCGCTGTCCACGGAAGCGATGCGCGCCTTGGTGTCAAAGCGGAGCTTTCCGCAGGCTAAAACTATGTCGCTTTGTGCGAAGCGCCTGAGGGTAAGGCTGCGGATCCTTGCTGCAAGTTCGTCCAGATGAAACGGCTTGGTGAGGTAATCGTTGGCGCCGGCATCGAGTCCGTCGACTTTATCGGATACTTCGCCACGCGCGGACAGAATCAGCACCTTGGTCTCGCAGTCGGTTTTCCTAAGTTCCCTGAGCACGGTCATGCCATCGATACGGGGAAGGTTGAGGTCGAGTACCACGAGGTCAAAGACTTCGACGCCCAGCAGGTCGAGTGCCTCCTGTCCGTCGTGACAGCAGTCGACGCTGTACGCCAAGTTTCGCAAGCTGCGTGCGATCGTGTCGCACAGCGCTCGCTCGTCTTCGACGATCAAAATACGCATAACAGTCTCCTTGCACATTCCAAATCGCGCTTAACACGGATTTTATAGTCGATATGGTCCAATGGTCGCGTAACGAAAGGAGTGGTTGGGTTGTTCAAAGCGGTAAAACCCGTGGTGCAGGTCGCTTTGTCGATCGTCGGAATTGCCATGGTGCGCTTTGGTGTTATGCGTGGCGAGGCGGATGCCGTGCTGGCCAAAGCGATTAGGCTGTGCTTGGAGTGTATCGGAATTGGATAAAAGAGAAAACACTGCGTCGCATGTTTTGGCCCGATTTCGCGGATTCATTCAGGCGGCGGCGACGCTGGTCACCAATATTCACCTGCCAAACTTTGCCAAAGGCGGCATCTATCAGGGCGCGGGAAAAACAGTCTGCGTACCTGGACTTAATTGCTATTCGTGCCCCGCGGCATCGGGTGCGTGCCCCATCGGGTCGTTCCAGTCGGTGGTAGGTTCATCCAAGTTCAACTTTTCTTACTATGTTACCGGTACGCTCATTTTGCTCGGCGTGCTGCTGGGTCGCTTTGTATGCGGCTTTCTGTGCCCGTTTGGCTGGCTGCAGGAGCTGCTTCATAAGGTTCCCGGCAAAAAGTTCTCCACGAAAAAGCTCAAGCCGCTCACGTACATCAAGTACGTCGTGCTGCTGTTTGCCGTGGTGCTGCTGCCCGTCTTGGTGGTTAACGACGTGGGCATGGGCGACCCATTCTTTTGCAAGTACATCTGTCCGCAGGGTGTGCTCGAGGGCGCCATTCCGCTGGCGGCTGCCAATGCCGGCATTCGATCTGCGCTGGGACATCTCTTTACTTGGAAACTTGCCGTTCTCATTGCCGTGGTAGTGCTGAGCGTTTTGTTCTACCGCCCCTTCTGCAAATGGATTTGTCCACTCGGCGCATTCTATGCGCTCATGAACAAGGTGTCCTTACTGGGGATACGGGTCGACGCGTGCAAATGCGTCTCGTGCGGCAAGTGCTCAAAGGTTTGTCAGATGGACGTTGATGTGGTCCGCGCGCCCAATCATGCCGAATGTATCCGGTGCGGAAAGTGCATCGGGGCCTGTCCCGTCGATGCCATCAGCTATCGCTATGGCCTGGATGTGTCGGCGGAAAAGATTCCCTTGACCGCCGATAAAAAGTAAACGAGCTTCGACAAAACGGAGGAATGACCATGAAGCTTTCTAAGATTGCGGCCCTGTTTATGGTGCCGGTATTGGCCTTGTGCCTTGTGGCATGTTCGGCGCCCGGTGGCAATGCGAGCGAATCTGCGAGCTCCGATCCCAAGATCGCAGAACTCACTGCGCAGAAGCCGACCAATGCCGACGAGGCCGCCGAGCTGTATGCGAAGCTCATGAAAAAGGAGAACGATATCCTTTCGAGTGATAACGCGCTGTGGGAAAAGGTATTCAATGCGGCAAATAAAGAATCGGCAATGATTGAGGACGGTAGCAATTACGGCGATTTCCTGCTCAAGACCATCGACGGTGCCAAGGATGAGTTCACGGCGGATGAGCTCAAGACGCTCAAAGCCGGTGCACAGCAGATCAAGGAGATCGAGGACAAGCTCGAGAGCTTGGAGAAGGAGTTCCCCGGCTGTGGAAGCACGCCGAGCGAAGGCGAGAGCGTCGACGCTTCGGCCGCTGGCATGACGGCTGGTGCCAATGCTTCGAGCGAGGCGACGAAGTTCCCCAGCTTTACGGGCAAGGACCTGGATGGCAACGACGTGAGCAGCGACGAGCTGTTCTCTAAGAACAAGGTCACCGTCATGAACTTCTGGTTCACCACGTGCAAGCCGTGCGTGGGCGAGCTGGGCGATCTTGAGAAACTGAATCAGGAGCTTGCCAAGAAGGGCGGCCAGGTCGTGGGCGTCAACTCCTTTACGCTCGATGGCAACAAGGGCGAGATTGCAGATGCCAAGGACGTGCTGAGCAAGAAGGGCGTGACATATAAGAACATCTGGTTCAAGTCGGATAGCGAGGCCGGTAAGTTTACGTCAAATCTGTTCTCGTTCCCGACAACGTATGTCATCGATCAGAATGGCAACATCGTAGGGGATCCAATCGTGGGAGCCATCAGCTCCGCCGAGCAGCGCGCAGCACTCGACAAGCTTATCGACCAGGCGATTGCGAATAGCGAGCAGTAAAAAACGCGTAAAGCATGGCGAGGATCGTGCGCCGCTGTGCGGAGTAGTCCGCTGCCTTTCAAGATAATCTCCACCATATAGAGGTCCCGTTCGGGACCTCTTCTTTTAGGCGCCGTCCCGTTCGTTTTTTGATGCGGTTCCCTACATTCCTCACTGGCTCGGCAAAAAATGGGGATAGAGTAGGACAAACGCGTCGAATACGAACGGCGGGGGAGAGCGGGCAAGTGCGTCCGCGTGGGAGAGGTTGCCGTCCATGTTGGAGCTCAAAGGTATTTGCAAAAGGTACGTCACACAGTCGTTTACGCAGGTGGCGCTCGATAACGTGAGCCTGGCTTTTCGCGATAACGAGTTCGTGGCCATTCTGGGTCCCTCGGGCTCGGGTGAAACCACGATGCTCAACGTTGTCGGTGGGCTCGATCATTTCGATTCCGGCGACCTGCTGATCGACGGTATTTCGACCAAGGATTTTCACGATCGCGATTGGGATGCCTATCGCAATAACCGCATCGGCTTTGTGTTCCAGAGCTATAACCTCATTCCGCATCAGACCATTTTGGAAAACGTGGAGCTGGCGCTTACGCTCACGGGTGTGGGCCATGCCGAGCGCCGCCAGCGTGCGCGCGAGGCGTTGGAGAAAGTCGGCCTGGGCGAGCACGTTAACAAGCGCCCGAGCCAGCTATCGGGCGGGCAGATGCAGCGCGTGGCAATCGCCCGCGCCCTAATCAACGATCCCGAGATTGTGCTGGCAGACGAGCCGACCGGCGCCTTGGATTCCACAACGTCCGTGCAGGTCATGGACTTGCTCAAGGACGTGGCGCGCGACCGTCTGGTTATTATGGTCACGCACAATCCCGAGCTGGCGTACCAATACGCCACGCGCATCGTCAACCTGGCGGACGGCAAGATCACCGACGATTCCGACCCCTTTGATGTTGTCAAGGCCGCGCGTCGCGAGGCTAAGCCTACGCGCAAAACCTCGATGAGCTTTGTGACGGCACTGGGGCTTTCTGCCCGAAACCTCATGACCAAGAAGGGCCGCACGGCCATGACTGCCTTTGCGGGCTCGATTGGCATTATCGGTATCGCGGCGATTCTGGCGCTGTCCAATGGCGTAAACGGCTACATCAAAAAGGTCGAGGAGGATACGCTCTCGAGCTACCCGCTCACCATCTCCAAGCAGGATTACGACCTGTCGTCCATGATGGGCGGACAGGGGGCTGCGGATGATGACTCGCCTGAAAACGTGGATTCGTCCGACGACAGTGCCGGCGGCAAGGCTCAGGGGACCGATAAGATCCCTGTGGTCACGGCCGTAAAGGATATGTTTGCGAGCGTTAAGTCCAACGACATGACGAGCTTTAAGGCATGGCTCGATGCCGGTGGCGATGGTATTGACAAAGAAGTCAATGCCATTCAGTACGGCTACGGTGTATCGCCGGTTGTCTATCGTGCCGGCAAGGGCGATGAGAAGCCTGTCCGGCTTGTTCCCAACGCTATGACCGAGGCCATGAGCGGAGGCGCGAGTTCGGCGGCAACGGTGAGCATGGAATCCATGGGAACCTCGGTCTTTAACGAGATGATCGACGACCAGAGTCTGCTCGACAGCCAGTACGATGTCGTCGCCGGTCATTGGCCCACGTCTGCCAACGAAGCCGTGATGGTGCTTTCGAGTCGTGGCACGGTGGGCGACTATACGCTCTACAGCATCGGCGCGCTGGATATCAATGAGCTCAACGATCTGGTAAACAGCGCTATGACGGCTGACGGTGGGGTCGAAACGCCCGAGATCGGCACCGACTTTACCTACGACGATGCGCTGTCTACCACGTTTAGGGTGCTGTCGCCGGCCGATGCCTATCGCAAAAACGAAGAGACCGGCATGTGGACTGACATGTCTGACGATGCCGACTTTATGACGGCTAAGGTTGCCGACGGTATTGACGTGCGCATTGTGGGCGTGGTGCGACCTAACGAGACGGCCAACGCGAGCGCATTGACCCCGGGCATTGCCTATACGCATGCACTGACTCGTCAGCTTATGGAACGCGCCGCAAATTCGCAGATTGTGCAGGAGCAGCTTGCGCATCCCGAGACAGACGTGTTTACCGGCAAGACCTTCGACGAGCTGCAAAGTGAAGCCAAACAGGGCGTGGACCTGGGCAGCATGTTCAGTGTGGACGAGGCGGCGCTTAAGAGCGCATTCTCGTTCGATGCTTCTGCGCTCTCGGGTGCAGCCGGCGGTATGGACCTTTCTGGCATCGATCTGTCGGGGCTGGACATTGACCTTTCGGGCGTTGGCAAGGACATCGACTTCAGCGACATCATGGCCAAAGCACCGGCTCCAGATTTCTCGGGCATCTTTGACGGTCTGGAACTCACGCCCGAGCAAATGCAGCAGGCGGGAGCGCTTGCCAACCAGCTGTTTGAGGGCTTTATACAGTCTGATCAGTTTAAAGCGCTGATGCCTGAAGATCTTAAGGACGCGTCAAAGCTCGCTGGTGCATTTTCGGCGTATCTTGAGGATGATGCCGCAGCGCAGCAATGCCTGGCTCAATTGAAGGCGCTCGGCGGCGATGCCCTGGCCGAGCGCCTGCAACAGGCGATGACCGGCTATGTGCAAAAGCAGCTGGCTCCGTATCTGCAGCAGGCTATGGATCAGGTGATGAAGGCAATCAGCGAGCAGATAGCGTCGACGGTATCGTCCCAGCTCAAGGCGGCCGCGGCGGGGCTCATGGACCAGATGGCGACGCAGATGTCTTCGAGTTTTGCCAACCTGGCGAGCGCCATGCACGTGGATGCGAGTGCCTTTGCCAATGCCATTCACTTCAACATGGACACCGAGGACCTGAGCTCGCTCGTGATGAGCTATGCGAAGGCGTCGAAGCTCACCTACGACAACAATCTGACCACGTTGGGCTATGCGGACGAGGCCGACCCCATCTCGGTCAAGATTTTCCCGCGCGACTTTGAGGCCAAGGAGCGCGTGCTCGATCACATTGACGCGTACAACAAGCAGGTCAAAGCCGCTGGCCACGATGATCGGGCAATTTCGTACACAGACTACATGGGCATCATCATGGGTTCGGTGACCGACATCGTGAACACCATCAGCTTGGTGCTCATCGCATACGTGAGTATCAGCCTGGTGGTGAGCTCCATCATGATCGGCATCATCACCTACATCAGCGTACTGGAGCGCAAGAAGGAGATCGGCATCCTGCGCGCAATCGGTGCGTCGAAGCGCAACGTGGCAAACGTGTTCAACGCCGAGACCTTTATCGAGGGCCTCATTGCCGGCGTCTTTGCTGTTGTCGTCGTGGTGGCCGTGAGCTTCCCGGTCAATGCTTGGGCGCTTGCGGCCAAACAGGTCCCCAACCTAATGAGTCTGCCCGTGCAGGATGCGCTGGTGCTCATCGCGATTTCGGTGCTGCTGACGGTTGTCGCTGGCCTGCTGCCGGCCCGTAGCGCATCCAAAAAGGATCCCGTGGAAGCCCTGCGCTCCGAATAATGTGACAAGGGGACAGCCCCTTTGTCACATTGAGACCCTTGCGAAATCGGGGTCTAATTACCGTTCGGCACGTTAAGAACTCCCTTTCCCCGCTTAATGCTTGACGAAGAGTCCCCTGGTTTATATACCTATCGGTAGGCATATAGGATGTAATGCCGATAGAAATGGAGTGACCATGGCTCTCACCGCACCAGCCGAAAAAGACCGTCCTCGCGAGAGCGGCACATTTGCTTGGATTGTCGTTATTGCGCTCGGCTTAATGTCCGCCGGAACGGCTGGCACATATAGCATTATTGCCGGCTCATTCGTTGCTCCAGTATGTGAAGACCTGGGCTTTGAGTACACCTCTTTCTCTTTCTATTTCACTGCGATTCTTCTTGGCCTTGCACTTGGACTTCCACTTTTGAGTCGTTTCATTCCAAAAGTAATAGGCAAACCGTGGCATATTTGCGTTGAACTCGTCCTTATTGCCGCCGGAGCCGCAATGGCGTTCTACACCGAAGTCTGGATGTTCATCGTCTCCGCTGCGGTGATCGGCATCTGCTTTTCGTTCACAACGGGCGTCTGCATGTCTGATGTTATTGACCAATGGTTCAGTAAATCGTCCGGTCTTGCCATCGGCCTTGCTTGGGGCGTTAATTCTCTCTGTACGCTGTTGTTGAGCCCTGTCATTACGCTGGTCATCGAGCAACAAGGCTGGCGTACGGGATACATCGTACTTGCGGTCGTTTCTGCAGCTATGATTTTACCTGCGAGTGCTTTTATCATTCGCCTTAAACCCTCTGATCGCAACATGCTTCCGTACGGAGAGACCACCTCTGAAACCCATGAGAGCCACAGCGTCGATGAGCGGGAAGATGCCCTTTCGGGCATGGCACTCCGTGATGCCACGAAAACGCCGTCTTTTATTCTCTGTGTCCTCCTGCTTTGCGTGGCGCAGCTCACGTGCTGCATGAACCAGTTGTTTCCAACCTATGCAAGCGAGGTCGGTTTCAATCCCATCGTAGGAAGCTTAATGGTCTCGGCAGCTTCGTTCTCTGACATCTTCCTAAATCCCTTCGTGGGCAAAACATGTGACAAGCTCGGTGCTATTAAAGCAACGGTCGCGTGGACAGGTGTCAGCATTTTTTCATTCCTACTTCTCATCATTGGCGGAAGCAACGAGACCGTTTCCATCATTGCAGCTGGCGTAAACGATGCCATGTTCGCCATTGTTGGAACCGCAATGCCGATGCTTCTCCTCTCGCTCTTTGGATCACGCGATTTTGGAAGGATCTATTCAATCGTTTGCTCAGCGGGCTATGTCGTCGGTGCTTTTGGAATGCCGGTCATGATGAAGGTTTACGGCATGGCAGGGTCATTCCAGGGAGTATTTATCTTCTGCATTGCCTGCAACCTTATGATTGCTGCGTTTGCTATCGTTTCCGGCTTTCTCAGTAAGGCTGCTGAAAAGTAATAAGCGCCGATTGCACCGGCATAGATTGCCACGCAACAGGGGTCGACTCCAAGCCAGATTGGAGTCGACCCCTGTTTTCGTTTTAAAGGTTGCCCGCAGGCACCATGGGCGCCAACATGCGCTTCAGCTTGGCTGGTCTATTTGAACATAAGCTCGACTATTCCCGCCCAAACCGCTTTTTCATCAATATCCTCACCTTGAGCGACCGTATTGCTCGCTCCCTCCAGAACGGTATAAAGAATTTGTGCGTAGAGCATCACGTCGGCACTATCGGAAAACGCGCCAATCTCTACACCATGAAGAAGGATGTCTTTAAGCGCATCCATGGTTCGTTTGGTCGCCGTCGCTTGACGTTCCTGAACTGCAGGAATTCGATTTGCTTGGACGCTAACCTCGGCCAGCACGCGCCGGCGCTTTTCATCGCTTCGATAGCCACCTATAACTGAATTGCCGAGCTCGATAAGCGCGGCCTTGAACCCGTCCCTATCGACTATTAGCGAGTAGTCGCGCTGATAGTCGATGGTCGGAAACATGCTGTCCAAGAGCGTAGTGAAAATCTCCTCTTTAGAGGGAAAGTAGTAGTACACCGACGGCTTGGATATACCGACAAGGTCGCAAATCTTTCCGATAGACGCTTTGTCATAACCGACTTCTGCCACAAGATCGTACATTGCGTCCAATATTTTTTTTCTTGTGCTCACGCTGCATTTCTCCATTGCAAATCACTTCCGCACTACCAACATTATTAAGGATGGCAACGGAACATCAATTCGTGTCCAAACATGACCACTATATACGGTGAACGGTATGTATCAGTAGGCGAGCGGCAAACATTCAAAACTATCTACCGAACGGTAGGTATAGTAGTACTATAGCAGGTGAAACCCCGCTATTGTCGCGGCCGGACAGCATCGCGGGAAACCCGACGGAAGGACCAACCATGTACGAGAATTATCGTATGCCGGGCGAGTTCGAGAAGCGCTCCAACGTCTATGTGACATGGCTTCCCGATTACATCCGTGCAGAGGGCTACGATAAGCGCCAGCCCTGCGTTGACGTGATTACGGCTCTGCTCGAGTATGGCGACGTTACGGTCAACCTCAATTGCGGCACCCCCGGCTCCTAAGAGGAGGCTTGCTCGCGCCAGTAGGAGGAGGGGGTTGATCTCGATCGCATTGAGATTACGCAGTTCGAAGACTCCAACTTCTATGTCCGCGACAACGGCCCCAGCATCATGGTCGACGATAAAGGCCATTCTTATATGGTCAACCCCGCTTGGACCTATTACGGCGTGTGGGACAAGAACTCCCCGGAGTGCCAGTCCGCACGTAAGGCAGCCGTTCACATGGCGGTTGCGCTCGGTTGCTTCGATATTGTCAATTCCGAAATGGTTTCGGAGGGCGGCGACCGCGAGTTTGACGGTCACGGCACTCTAATCGCCATCGAGGACACGGAATGCCGCAAGCGTAATCCCGAGTTCACGAAAGAGGAAGTAGAGGCCGAGTATAAACGCATCTACAACCTCAACAAGGTTATCTGGCTTCCGCAGCCTATGCTCGAGGACGACGACTATCGACTGGGCATCCTCGACGAGAAGGAAGACGGAACTCCCATCTTTGGCATGAGCTTTGCAGCTCACATTGATGAGATGTGTCGCTTTATCACTCCGAACTAGATTCTTCTTGCCGAGGTGTCCGATGAAGAGGCAGCCTCGAGCAAGGCTGGCGCAGAGTCTCGTCGCCGCATTGAGGCGGCCTACGAGATCCTGAGCAACGAAACGGACTGGGAGGGTAAGCCCTTCGAGATCGTTCGTATGCCCACCGCCGAGCCGATTGAAGTCGTTATCGCCCCTGGCGATGAGGATTACGAGCTCTATAAGGGCTTCATCGACGAAATGGGCGGCAAGTTTATGGATGGCACTCCCTGGCCCGAGGGCCCCGTCCACTTCTACGCAGCAGCGAGCTACTGCAACCTCCTCATCTGCAATGGCGTCGTTCTTGGTCAGCGTTATTACCACGAGGGCATGAACGAAGTTGTGAAGGAGAAGGACGAGCAGGCCAAAGCCGTTCTTGAGAGCTGCTTCCCCGATCGCAAAGTCATCATGATTGACTCTCTCGCGCTTAACCTGTCCGGCGGCGGCGTGCACTGCTGGACCAAGGACGTGGCAGCCAGCTGCTAGCGAGCCTTTGAGCCTGCACTGTCTGATTTAGGCGCCACACTTACTGCTCCCCGAGGGATATCCGTGTCTCCCTCGGGGACACATTCGACATTCATCTATCACTAAATGGAAAGGAAATAGGCATGAACAACAGCCTCCGCGGTCGCGACTACATCAACATCCATGATCTCTCCTCCGAGGATTTCCGCTATCTCATCGATCTTGCCTGGAACCTTAAGGCTCAGAAGAAGTCTGGTGTCGACCAGCGCTACTTCCCCGGCAAAAACGTCCTCGCCAACTTTGAGTGGGGCTCGACCCGTACTCGTTGCGCATTCGAGACCTCCTGCAACGATTTGGGCATGGGCTTCACTTATCTGACCAACTCCCACATGGGTGACTGCGAGACCGTCAAGGATGCCATGCGCGTCTTTAACGGCATGTATGATCTCATTGTCTACCGCGCACAGAAGGACGAGCAGTTCCTCTATGACGTCGCCGACCTGGTTGACATCCCGGTCATCAATGCCCTTACTCTCGGCGATCACCCGACTCAGATGCTCGCTGACGCTCTTACGATGGAAGAGCAATGGGGCGGTCTGCGTACGAGCCGCGGCAAGAAGATGGCTTTCGTTGGCAACTGCGCCGGCGCCCCGGTGTGGTATGGCCGCCTGTGCGCTATGCTCGACATGGACTTCCTCGCCATCGGCCCCGACGACCTCCGTCATCAGATGTGCAAGGAAATGATCGAAGAGGTGGAGGCCTGCTACGCCAAGTACGCTCCCAATAGGACCTTTACCATCACCTCTGACCTCGATGCCCTGGATGGCGTTGACGTTATCGTTACCGAGGAGTGGCGCTACATCAACCCCGAGTGCGGCGAAGAGGTTCTGGATCCCGACGACTACAACTCCTGGCTGGGCGATGCCGAGTCCCTGTACCCCTATCGCGTCACCAGCGAGCTGTGCAAGCGCACCAACAATCCCGACATCTTCTGCATGCATGAGCTTCCCTCTGTCCACAACGCAGATCACCGTGTTGGCAAGATGCTCCTCGACCAGTGCAAGAACGACCTCCATCGCGAGATCATCACCGAGGGTTTCGAGATTGCCGACGAGTGCTTTGAGGCCAACGCTTCGGTCATCTTCCGTGAGGCAGAGAACCGTCAGCACACCATCAAGGCCGTTATGTGTGCTCTTCTGGGTCTCTAGGAGTTGTATCAATGGAAAATGCAAAGTTAAAGAGCAGCAAGGTCTACGCATGGGTTCTCGTAATCGCGCTTGGCCTCATGTCTGCTGGTACGACTGGATCCTATAGCGTAATCGCCGGCTCCTTCGTCGCGCCCGTGTGCGAGGAGTTCGGGTTTGACTATTCAATCTTCTCGTATTACTTTACCGCGACGCTCATCGGTCTTGCGGCGGCGCTTCCGTTTGTCGGAAAACTCATCCCCAAGGTTGTTGGCAAGGTTTGGCTCCCCGTCGTCGAGCTTATTCTGCTCGCCGCCGGCGCAGGCATGGCCTTCTACACCGAAGTCTGGATGTTCATCGCCGCTGGCGCCCTGATTGGCGTTTGCTTCGCCTTCACCACCGGCGTCGCCATGTCCGACGTTATTGACCAGTGGTTCAAAAAATCTGGTGGCCTGGCAATCGGTCTCGCTTGGGCAGTGAACTCGATTTACATGCTCATCATGAGCCCCGTCATCACCTCTGTCATCGAGGCCGCTGGCTGGAGGACTGGCTATCTGGTGCTCGCTGGCGTCTCCGCCGTGCTCATTCTCCCCGCTTCCGTCCTGATTATCCGCTATAAGCCTCAGGACAAGGGCATGCTGCCCTATGGCTACGTCGAGGGCGAGACGGTCACCGAGACCGAGGAGACGACCGAGGATAGCACGCGTGGCGTTAGCTATGCGCGCGCCATTAAGTCGCCTGCCTTCTTCTTCTGCATCGGCTTCCTCTGTCTCGTTCAGCTCACTTGCTGCATGAACCAGCTCTTCCCGACGTATGCTTCCGAGGTTGGTTTTAGCCCCATGGTGGGCGGCTTCATGGTATCCGCTGCATCGCTCTTCGATCTGTTCCTCAACCCGATCGTCGGCACCACTTGCGATAGGTTCGGCAGCACGAAGGCCATTCTGGGCTGGCTCGCTGTCTCCATCCTCTCCTTTGTCATGCTCATGATGAGCAGCGGCAACTCGACGCTTAGCATCCTCGCAGCAGGCGTGAACGACGTAATGTACGTCATCGCTGGCACTGCCCTGACCGTTTTGGTTATGGATGTCTTTGGCTCCCGCGATTTCGGTCGCATCTTCGCGCTGATCTGCTCCGTGGGCTATATCGTCGGCGCCTTTGGCATGCCCGTTATGATGAAGGTCTATGAGCTTGTCGGCTCCTTCCAGGGCGTCTTCATCTTCTGTATCGCATGTAACGTTATTATCGGCCTGTTCTTGCTGCTGGCAAAAAAGACTGGTAAGAACCTCTCCTGGGACGAATAGTTCGATTCGTCTTAGACATACGCTGTAGGGCTTAACCTGCAGCCGCTTTGGGGCATCGACTAACATCGGTGCCCTTTTTCATCGAATGTGACAAAGGAGCAGCCACTTTGTCACATTGAGTGGCATGTAAATCGAGGTCTAATACTTTCCCGAGAAGTGAACGGCCATACTTGGACCTCCGAAGCATCGACATTTTTAGACGTCAAACCCGCAGGATTTGGCTGGCAAAACCGCAGGAAATTGCATCTCGAAAGTGCCGATGCTTCGGGGGCCCGTTTTCACTCGTTCACTTCTCGGGAAAAGTATTAGACCTCGTTGTATGGGGTGCGGCTGGAGGGTGGTCATCGTTCAGTAGCTACCTCTTCCTTGTGAATCGCCTGAAGCGCAAGGCATAATGCATGTGACAAAGGGACGGCCCCTTTGTTGTGTTGATATGAGAGAAGAGTAGATGATCCTTTCGCTGGCCCCCATGGAGGGGATTACCGGGCATGTGTTCCGTCGCGTGCATGCGGAGTGCTTCGGTGCGCTCGATTGCTATTACACGCCGTTTTTGCCGCCGCCGCGGGTGGGAAACCGCTTTGGCGGCAAGGCGTTTAAGGAGATCGATCCTGCCAATAACCAGGGACTCAACGTGGTGCCTCAACTGATGTCCAAGAACGCGGACGAGTTTGTGTGGGCGGCACAGGTGCTCGCCGACATGGGCTATCGCGAGGTTAATCTCAACTTGGGTTGCCCTTCGGGAACGGTTGTCGCCAAGGGCAAGGGCTCGGGTTTCTTGCGCAATCTCGACGAGCTCGAGGCGTTCTTGAGCGATGTGTGCGAGCGGTCGCCGTTGCCGGTATCGGTCAAGACCAGGTTGGGGTTGGAAAGTGATGACGAGTACGAGCGCGTGCTCGATTTGTATTGCCGCATGCCGCTGGCGGAGCTGATCGTGCATCCGCGCGTACAAAAGGACCGCTATACGGGCACGCCGCGCAAGGAGTTTTATGGCGAGACGCTGGAGCGCGCGCCGTTTCCGGTCGCCTACAACGGCGATATTTTTGATCTTGAGGATATGGATGCGCTGGTGGAGGCCTATCCCGGGACACGCCACGTGATGCTGGGGCGTGGCTTGCTTGCGAATCCCGCTCTGGCTCGCATGGTTAAGGGTGGCCCTGCTGCCACGGTAGCCGAGCTGCAGCGTTTCCATGACACACTGTTTGCGGCCTATGCAGAAGAGATTGGCGGTAACGCGGTCTTTCGCATGAAGGAGTGGTGGTTCTACGCCAAATGCGCCTTCGCCGACCCCGCTACCGTTCACAAGCTCGTACGTAAGACCAAAAAGGTCGACGAATACCGCGCTGCAGTCGAGCGTGTCTTTCGCGAGCAGCCACTTGCACCCATAGCCCGCTTCCACGGCTAGTTAGTCGTTGGGGACGTTCTTTAACGACTAGTCATTTAAGAACGTCCATTACAGTCGAAATTGTCAGCCCGGGACCGTCTCGGGCTACGATTGAGGCGCGCCCAGAACGGGCCGCCGACCGGGCGCCCGCGCACGGCCGAACGTCCCTGCCCCCGAGAGGGCCTGTTGGGTGCTGCCGGCGCGGGGCGCGCCGCCCCCGACGGCTGATAGGAAAGTGCCGGGCAGGCGCCGCGGCTGGTAATGTGAGTGCCGAGGGGGAGGCCATCCGGTCGAACGACTACCGGAAGGATACCACCGTGAAAGCGCCATCCACCAGACCCGCGGCCGTGCTCGGCCTGGACGTCGGCAAGTCCTCCCACTGGGCCTGCCTGATCGACCGCGACGGGGAGGTGCTGGACAGCGCCCCCGTCCGCAACAGGGAGGCCGAGCTCGACGCGCTGTTCGCCTCCGCGCCCGCCGGCACGCTCGTCGTCGTCGACCAGTTCCGCAACATAGGGTCCCTCGCCGTGAGGCGGGCCCGCGCCGCGGGGCTCGGGGTCGCCTACCTGCCCGGCCTCGCCGCCAGCCGCGCCGCGGGCCTGTTCGCCGGCGAGGCCAAGACCGACGAGCGCGACGCCGCGGTGATCGCGCGGACCGCCCTGGGCGTGCCGGACTCCCTGTCGGGGGTCCCGGGCCGCGGCGAGGCCCTCGAGGCCGCTCGCGCCCTCTCGTCGCAGCGCGACCACGTCGTCGCCTGCGCGACCAGGGACAAGAACCGCCTGCGCGCGGTGCTGCTCGAGTCCTGCCCGGCCCTCGAGGCCGCGGTCGACCTGTCGGACCGGCGGTGGCTGGAGCTGCTCGCCGGGTTCGGCGGGGCGTGGGGGATCGCCCGCTCCGGGGCCGAGGGCCCGCGGGCCGAGGCCGCCGGGGAGGCCGCGGCCGCCTCCACCGCGCCCCCGCCGGCGCTCGTCGAGGCCGAGAACAGGCAGGTCAGGTTCCTGGCCGCCCGGATATCGGAGGCCCTCGACGAGGCCGGGGCCCTCGAGGCCGAGACGGCGGCGCTGCTCGAGGGCGACGAGACCTACGCGTGCCTGCTCACCGTGCCCGGCATCGGCCCGAGGACCGCGGCGCAGCTCGCGGTGTCGGTCGACATCGGGAGGTTCCCGGACCACGACCACCTGGCCTCGTACTGCGGCATAGCCCCGAGGGTGAGGAGCTCCGGCACGTCGGTGAGGTCGGTCAGGGCGTCCAGGCGCGGCGACGCGAGGCTCAAGTCCCTGCTGATCTTCTCGTGCAACAGCCTGGTGAGGTCCTCGGGGCGCTACGGCGAGTACTACCGGGCCTGCAGGGCGCGGGGCATGGGGCACGGGCGGGCGCTCAAGGCCGTCGCGAGGAAGCGGCTCAGGGCGATATACGCCGTGATGCGCGACCGGGTGCCCTACCGGGAGTAGCCCCGACGGTTGACAAAACTATAGGAACACCCAACGTCTAAGGCGCCGCTGGTTGAGCATAAGTCAGCGAGCGGGCCGCATTTGAGGCAAGGTGACGTGAAACGAA
>URYW01000015.1 GCA_900552145.1 uncultured Collinsella sp.
TCCTCAATCTGCGTCCCCCCCTCATTCCCGCCCTCTTTTGGGGCCCCTCGTTCTGCCCTCCCCGTTCCTATTTTTTTTTTTCCCCCCCCCCCGCCCGGGGCTCCCGGGTTCCGCTTACGAGAGCGACGTTCTCAGCAACTCGTTGAAGAGCTTCGGGTTGCCCTTGCCGCGGCTCGCCTTCATGCACTGGCCCACCAAAAAGCCGATGACCTTCTGGTTGCCGTCACGATACTGCTGCGCCTGATCGGCACAGTTTGCCAGCACCTCGTCCACAATCGGCTGCAGCGCGCCGGCATCGCTCACCTGGCGCATGCCGCGCTCGTCGACGATTTTGTTGGGGTCGTCGCCGGTCTGGGCCATGGCCTCAAAGACCTCGTGCGCCTGGTTGGAGCTGATGGCATCGGTCGCCAGCAGCTTAGCCAGCGCCGCCACCTGAGCCGGCGCGATGCCGGACTCGGCCAGCGACACGCCGGCGCCCTTAAGGTAGGCGATCATCTCGTTCACCAGCAAGTTTGCGACCGTCTGGGCCTCCTTGCCAGCCATACCGGCAGCGGCGGCCTCAAAGAACTCGGCAAACTCCGGGTCGCCGGCAATCTGCTCGGCATCGGCCGTCTTAATGCCAAAGTCGGCCTCAAAACGGGCGCGCTTGGCATCGGGCAGCTCGGGGATCTCGCCACGGCAGCGGTCGATGAACTCGTCGTCCAGATCGAAGGGTGCCAGGTCGGGGTCGGGGAACAGGCGATAGTCATCGGCCGTCTCCTTGACGCGCATGACCACGGTGCGCTTACGGCTGGGCTCCCAGTGGCGGGTCTCCTGATAGATGATGCCGCCCTCCTCGAGCACCTCGGCCTGACGGCAAATCTCGTAGGCAAGGCCGTCGTGCAGGCTCTTAAACGAGTTGAGGTTCTTAAGCTCGGTCTTGGTGCCCAGCTTGGTCTCGCCGCGGCGGCGCAGCGACACGTTGCCGTCGCAGCGCATGGAGCCCTTCTCCATGGAGCAGTCCGAAATGCCCAGCGTCACAAAGATGCGACGGAGCTTCTCCATAAATAGGCGCGCTTCCTCGGGCGTGCGCAAGTCGGGCTCAGTCACGAGTTCAATCAAAGGCGTGCCGCAGCGGTTGTAGTCGACGAGCGATTCGGCCGCGGCGGTAATGCGGCCCTCGGCGCCGCCCACGTGCACCATCTTGGCGGCGTCCTCCTCCATATGGATGCGCAGGATGCGAATGGGCACCGTGTAGGAACCGTCCTCGCGACGCTCGGGCATCTGCAGGTTGGACGCGTCATAGCTGGCCAGATGAACGGCGCGCTGGTTGCCCTCGCGCATGGTCGACGTCATGGACGTGGACAGGCCCTCGGCGTTGGCCGAGGCGCTCGCCAGACTCTGAGCCTCGGCCTCGCCAAACGCGCAATCGGGGCGCTCGGCGGCACCGCGACCGGTCACGTCCAGGTCCAGGTGGCCGTACATGGCAAAGGCGACCGGACCTTGCGTGGTCTGGAAGTTCTTGGCCATATCGGGATAGAAGTAGTGCTTGCGGTAGAACATCGAATGGCGCTGGATCTCGCAGTTGGTGGCGAGACCGGCCTTGACGATGCTCTCGATAGCGCGCTTGTTGGGCACCGGCAGGGCGCCGGGCAGGCCCAGGCACACCGGGCACACGTTGGCGTTGGGCTCGTCATCGTGGCTGAGCTTGCAGTTGCAGAACATCTTGGTATCGAGTGCGGTGAGCTCGGTATGGATCTCCAGGCCGATCACGGCCTCCCAATCCTGCAGGACCTCGGAAAGCTCCTTCATTACAGCTCGCCTCCCTTCCCGGCAAAATCGGGCGCGACGGAAAGCACGGGCGCACCCGTGGCGGCATCGGCAAAACCGCGCTCCAGGGCGCGGGCAAACGTGAGCAGCTGACGGTCCTTAAACGCCGGACCCACCAGCTGGGCAGAAACGGGCAGCTGAGTATCCTCGCCCAGGCCCAGCGGCACCGAGATACCGCCGTTGCCGCAAATGTTGAGCGAGATAGTGTACAAGTCGGAGAGGTACATCTGCGTGGGGTCGCTGATCTCGCCAAACTTAAAGGCCGTGCGCGGCGAGGCGGGCATGAGGATGATGTCCACCTTGGCATACGCGGCGTCGTAGTCCTGCGTGATGAGCGTACGGGCCTTTTGCGCAGCGTAGTAATACTTGTCGTACACGCCCGAACTCAGCAGATAGGCGCCGAGCATCTGACGGCGCTTGGCCTCGGCGCCAAAGCCGTGGGCGCGCGAGAGCGAGCTCTGGTCGGACAGGTTGGCGCAGCCCTCCTCCTGATAGCCGTAGCGAATGCCGTCGAAGCGGGCCAGGTTGGAGAACGCCTCGGCCGGGCCGATGACGTAGTAGGCGGCGATGGCGGCGTCCAGGTGCGGCAGGTCGACCTCGACCAGCTCGGCACCCTGGTTCTGCAGCTCCTGGGCGGCGCGCTGAACAGCGGCCTTGACCTCGGGCGTCAGGCCCTCGGCCTCCATAAACGCGGGGATGATGCCCACGCGCTTGCCCTCGATGCTGTCGTTGAGATGCTCGGTAAAGTCGACGGCGCAATCCTGGCTGGTGCAATCGTACGGATCGTGGCCCGCGCCGGTAAGTGCATTCATGGCCAGCGCGACATCCTCGACCGTGCGGCCAAAGGGGCCCACCTGGTCGAGCGACGAGCCAAAGGCAACCACGCCGTAACGGCTCACGGCGCCATACGTGGGCTTAAAGCCCACCACGCCGCACAGCGACGCCGGCTGGCGAATGGAGCCGCCGGTGTCCGAGCCCAGCGAGAGCGCGACCTCGCCCGCGGCGACGGCTGCAGCGGAGCCGCCCGAGGAACCGCCGGGCACGCGCTCGGTATCCCAGGGGTTGTTGGTGCGATGGAACGCCGAGCTCTCGGTAGAGCTGCCAAAGGCAAACTCGTCCATATTGGCCTTGCCCATGGGCAGGCAGCCGGCATCGAGCATGCGCTGGACACAGGTGGCGGTGTAGACGCTCTGGTAGTTCTCGAGCATGCGGGAAGCGCAGGTGGTGCGCGTGCCCACAAGGTTCATGTTGTCCTTGATGGCCAGCGGCACGCCCGCGAGCGGGGGCAGCAGCTTGCCTGCGGCGCGGTCGGCATCCACGCGCGCAGCGGCCTCGAGCGCAAGCTCGGGCGCCACCTGCAGGAATGCCTGGACCCCGCCCTCGCGCGCCTCGATGGCAGCAAGGGAGGCCTGGGCCACCTCGGTAGCGGTAAAGTCGCCGGCGGCAACGCCTGCGGCGATCTGGGCAGCGGTAAGGGAATCGAAGCTTAGCGACATTACTCGCACTCCCACTCTCACAAAATGGCAGGCACGCGGAAGTAGCGGTCGCGCGCGCTGCCGGCGTTTTCCAGCGCGACGTCGAGCGGCAGGTCGCGCTCGGGCTCGCGCAGGTCATCGCCCATCACGTTGGACAGGCTTCCGATGGGATGGAACGTGGGCTCCACGTCGGGCAAGTCATATTGCAGGACGGGCTCGAGCATCTGGACGGCGTCGTTCATGTAGGACGTCATCTGGGTGAGCTCGTCATCGGTCAGTGCGATCTTTGCGTACTCGGCGATGCCGCGCACGTCTTTCTCGCTGAGTGCCATAGGCGCTCCCTTCCGCATAACAGATAAACCGCTCTAGTATACAAGGCAACGCCGCTTGGAGCAGGTGCTTTACCTAAATGCAGCGAAAACGTAACGAGGGCGGCGGGCTGGCAAGCGGCGGGCCGGCGATTCTACAGCGAAACCGCACCGTCCATAGTGAAAACCGTCTCGCCCGCAGCGAAAACCATCTCGCCCGCAACGAAAAGCATCACAACATTCGACACTTTTCGTCAAAATCGAAATTTTCATCGAATGTTGTGATGGTTTGGAAGTCCCGACCACCACAAAGGTGCCTGTCCCCGTTGCGGTGGTTCCGAACGATGTCTTATGCCGAGGCCTTGGCCTTGCGGCGCTTACGGACCGCGTGGATCACGATGTCCAGCAGCAACAGCACAATGGCCACGACCACGATAGGCACGGCAAACTCGCGCTTGCCCCAGTGGCGGCCGGCCAGCGACTTTTGCTTGTCGACGTCCTTCTTGTTGTACTTGGTGCGCACGCAATGCACCAGCAGACGATGGTCGTTCACGCCGTAGGGCGTGCAGGTGACGAGCGTCACCTTGTCGGCGCCGGGCTCGATGGTCAGCGACTCCATCTCCTCGGGCAGCACGACCTCGGAGTCCACCATCTTGTAGGCGAGCGTCTTGTTCATGGTGTGCAGCAGCACCAGGTCGCCTGGCTCCAGCGAATGGATGTCGTCGAACATGCTCAGGTTGCGCATGCCCGAGTGCGCGGTGAGCACGCAATGCGTCGATGTGCCGCCCACCGGCAGGCTCGTGCCCTCCAGGTGGCCGACGCCCGCCATAAGGACTTCCTCGCTCGTGCCGTGATAGATGGGCATGCTCACGTCGATGGAGGGGATCTCGACCCAGCTCATCATGGGGTCGCGGTCAAAGATGAGCTGCTGGGCGTAGGGCTCGATCTGGTCGGCGGGAAGCTCGGTGGCCTCGCCCGCCAGCTGCTCGTTAAAGGAGCGCGCCTGGAGCAGGATGCGCTCGCGCTCCTCGGCAGACAGCGCGTCCACGGTGCTGGACACCATGCTGATCTGGTTGAACACGCCCGAGGCCTCGAGCCGGTCCAAGATCCACGGCCAGGTCATAAGGCCCACGCCAATAAGGATGATGACGATGGTGATGAGCCGGTCGGCCCAGCGCGGCAGTCGCTTGCGACGGCGCTTGGGCTTTGGTTGAGGTTTGGGCTGATGGCTTGAGCCGCCGTTGTCCGCGGCGTTATTGCTCTTCATATGTTTGGCGCCCTGCACCATCGCCGGTCACTCCTCTACAGCTCAGGTTGTCTGAACAAATAATAGCCGATTCGCGAGCTTCCGCGCCGGACAACGCAGCTAGACTGCACCGTCCAGTCGAGGATAAGCCAGCATTTGAGTTTTCAAAATGTCCCGAATCGACTGGGCGATTCGGGATACAATGTCAATAGAAAACGACGCACCCCGCGTAAGTGTACGAGAGCGCGGGCGGCCTAGTTTTCAGCTTTAGTTAAATGCCCGGGATCCGACCCCCGGGCATTCTTATTTGCGCTTGTTGCGGCGCAAATGCCTTCTACCGTCCGCACCGCGCGTGCGCCTACGGACCTTAAACCGAACCTCATACGAGTCAAGAAACGCGATGACGAACGTGCCCACCGCCGCGAGGGCGGCGAGCGCGTTAAGGAATTTCAGCATTTGGGGACCTCCGATCGAGTCGTCGGCCGCCCGCGCACGGGATGCGTCGCAAGGGTATTTTACTGCGAGTGTAAGCACCCACAGCTGGTAAACGCAATAATTGCAAACATCTGTTCGCTTACCATACGCCCGATCCTACAAGCAACGGCGCCCCGGCTGCCATGTCCAAAAAAAACGGGGCAGACTCCAGCGCGGAGCCTGCCCCGAAAAGAGGATGGCAAAGCAAGAACGTGGATGGACGAGAAAAGTGTCCGCAAGTCTCATGGCCATCACATCCCACCTGCCAAAGGGATGGGTGAGCGAGCGTTACTCCTGCTCGGACTCCTCAGCCTGCTTACGGCTGCGGATGAGGTGCGCCACGCCGATGCACAGCACCGCGCCGCCAGCGATCCAAGTGAAGGTCACGCCGTTAAGACCGGTGAGCGGGAGGCCGACATACTTGGTATCGCCAACGGTGATGTTGAAGGTGCCGTCGTCGTTTGTGGTTGTGTCGTCTGCGGCCACAAGCTTGTTGTCATCCTTCACTTCATTTGGAGTGCCGATGATAATTTGATCCTGTTGTCCATTTGCTTGAAGCGTGTACTCGACATCTTTCAGTTTGGCGTCGGGATCGGTACCCAACTCAGGAGTAATCGTAAAGTTGAAAGAGTTCACGGTCTTATAGCCACCCTGGGGAGCCTCGACCTCCTCAACGGTATAGGTTCCAGTATCGAGTCCCTTGACCGTAAATGTGCCGTCATCGGTAGTCTCAAACCGATATGGCTCGGAGCCAAGTTTTCCGTCACCCTGAACGTACTTATCCGTTGAATCCCTATCATCCGCAGATTTAACCTTGATTGTGAACTTGGCACCATTGAGCGCGCGCTCGGTACCCAAGTCGACCTTGTTGATCTTAAGGCCGTAGGTGTAGTCCCTGACAGTGTCGGGCACGGTCTGGCCACGGTCCGTGGTCATGGGGTTGTTGGAGTAGCAAAGCGTTACGGTGTTGGGGTTGCCCTCTTTATTGTTATCCAAGCCAACAACGGCACTCTCATTAATCTGTGCTGTATAGGAAACGACGATGCAAGAGTCCTTGGTGACGCCATCGACGCTCTTCAGGTTATTGCAGGTCCACGTCGTCTTGCTGCCACCGGCGGTCGACAGGTCGAAATTCAACGTAATGTCTTCACCGTTCTTATGGGCAAAATCATCCTTCGCGGCATCCTTGCTCGGATACAGGTAGACCTTGGCGCCCGCCTGCAGCGTCAGGCCCTCGGAAATCTGGTCGGAGAACTGATAGAAATACGTGTCGTACTTGTTGAAGTTCTCGGCGACGGTGCCGTAGAGGTTGTACGTCACGTCCTGACCGATCTGGGAATCGGCGGCATCGCGCTCTGAATTATCGGCATCGCTTACGATCTTCTTCTCGACGGTGGGGACACCCGTTTTCTCAGTGATGTCAACGGGCTTGCTTCCCACGACAGTGAAGATGGGAGACGTGCCTGCCTCGCCGGCATTGATGGTGCTGGCATCGGTCACAAAGAGCCAATAGCCGTGCTTAAGATTTTCAACCTTTTGATTATTGGTTTTAGCAGTGAGGGTAAGGCCATCTACAGCAGCGGCAATCTTGTACGCAACGGAATTGGAGTCAACGCGGGTTGTCTTATCGGTTTGCTTCACGTTATTCGTGATCCAGTCCGCGGCGTCCTGGGCAGTCGTCCCCTCATAGGACTTCTCCTCTTTCCTGATGACGCCCTCGACAGCACTCTTCACCACAGAGTCTACCCATGTAATGTTGCTGACGTTTCCATCGTTGTCAACATCAGCATTGAAAATCTGATAGCCCTCGAACTCGGTAGCGTTACCATCAACGTTCTTGATGGTCACCGAGCCATCCGTACCCTCAGCAAACGCCATGGTAACCGGGGCCATGACTCCGCCGAAGCTCAGCGCTGCTGTGAGGCCGGCGGTTACTGCCAGGCGTGCGATGTTCTTGCTCATGCTCATCTTCTTTTCCTCTGCTTTCTGCTCGAATTCCATTTGATCTAAATCTGTCTGTCTGTGTCTTAGCATCTGCTTCGCTACGTCTCGCCCCGCTCTCTGTGGGGCTGCCAGCTACTCTTTATGGCTGCCACCTCCCCGCTTGACCAGGAGCGCGACCACGATGAGCGCGGCTCCGGCGACCGCTGCGGCGGCCGCGGCGTACATTGCCATATCGCCAGTCGAGGGCATAAAGCCTCCGGTGGTAATGCTAGGAGGTGTGCCGGTGGGCGTGTTGATGAGCGACGCCTCCAGGCTGCCCGTCGACCCGTCCGCGCTGTCGGCGCGCAGGGGCGACTCGGCCGTGATGGTGAGCTTGGGTTTGGCGGCGGCCACCTGGTCGACGTCCAGGCCCTCGGCCTTGACCGTCACGGAGCGCGCGCCCTCAAAGGCGGTGTAGCCCTTGGGCGCCTTGAGCTCGCGGACCTTCAGCTTGCCCGAGTCCACGCCCGAGACGGTCACGCGGCCGTCCTCGCCCGTGGTGACGGTGGCCTTGCCCTCCGCATCCCACGTGCCGTCGGCCGCCAGTGTGCGACCGCGGTCGTCGGCGATGCTCAGGACCGCCCCAGCAAGCGGCTTGTCGCCGTCGCTGCCGCGCTTGGTGAGCGCGAGATCCCAGGTGTAGGCGCACGCGTCGTCGCTCGGCGTGCGGGTGAAGCCGGCGTCACCGGACTGGTCGGCAAAGGGAGAGCGCGGATAGCGCAGGTAGACCTCGTTGGGGTTGCCCTTCGCGATGCCGTGGCTGCATGCGCTGCTGAGCGGCGCATTGTACACGGCGACCACGCGGGCGCCCGCGGTAAAGGCGTCGGCCCCGCCGAGCGCGGCGATCAGGTCGCCGGTGCGCACGGTGAAGGTTCCGTCCGCGGCCATCTTGGTGACGCACTGGGCCGTGATGTCGGTCCAGCCCTTGGCGGGCTCGGTGTCGGCGTGCCCGTCCTTGCCGGTCGGGACGGCATCGAAGCCGCCGTCCGCGCCCGCCGCCACGTACACGCGCATGCTCGCGGCGACCTTGGAGGGGTCGAGCCCCGCGCTCATGGTGTCGACGAACTGCACCGCGTAGGTGTCGTAGGCCGTGAGCCCCGCCGGGACCGTGGCCGAGAGGCGCCAATACAGGTCGTCGGCGACCGTGGCGTCGGCGGCCTTGCCCCAGGCGGCGGTACTGTCCTCCAGCACGTGCTTGGCGACCTTGGGGGTCGCGGCCTTGGGCTTGACGGTGACGGCGCTGCCGCCCACCAGGGCCATGATCGGCGCGGTGCCGGCCTCGCCCTGAGCGATGGCGTCGTCTTTGGCGACGATGAGCCAGTAGCCGCAGGGCAGCTCGGCCGCCGTGCCCGCGTTAAGGGCCACGGGCTCGGCGCCAGAGCTCTGGAGGGAACGAGCGAGCTGTGCGCTCAGCGCGCTCGTAAGGTGGGAATCGGTGTTGAGCCACTCGGCAGCTTCCTGCGCGGTGGTCTGGGAATTGGGCATGCCGGCGCTGTGCAGCACAGGCAGCGCGGCGTCGCGCGCGGCGTCGTTTGCCCAAGCGAGGTCGGTGGCGATCTTGGCGTCGCTGTCGCCGTCGACGACGTTGGCGCTAAAGATCTGGTAGGCGTCGTAGCTGCTCGCCACGGTGCCGCTCACCGTGATGGAACCGGTCGAGGTCGGCGCGGCCTGCGCGGATGCGGGGAACACAACCGCGCAGGTGCCAATCAGGAGGGCAAGCAGCGCAAACAAGATCGGGAAGGAGCAAACTTTCTTATTCACGACGCTCACCTCCCTTCGCATTCGCCTTGCGACGAATGTGCATCCAGGCCGCAGCAGCGCAAAGCACCGCCGCGCCGGCAAGGTACGTCAGAGTGACGCCCGACATACCAGAAAGGGGCAAAGAGATGGAGTAGGTGTTGGTGAAGGTGGAGGCGGGAATGGCGTCGGGCGCGGCGGCGGAGGGTTCAACCACGACGCCCTGCCCGTTCTCGCCAAGGGTGTTGCCCATGTCGTTCTTCATCTGCGTAACGGTGGTAGAGGTGGTAAGACCGGTGTACTTGCCAGTGGTCTCATTCATGACGGCCTTCACCGTGACGGCAACCTGGTACTCGGCCTTGGAGTAGCGGAGCTTATCGATGGCACCGGTGGTAGGCGCGACCTCCTTCACCGTGTAGGTGTAGGTCCTGGCGTAGTCATCCGCCGTACCGGGGGTATCGGACAGGTGCGACTTGTTGAACGTCATGGCGCCAAAGGTCGCCGTGATGTTGTTGGGCTTGGCGGCGTCGGTCTCCCCTGCTGCGGGTGCAATGGAGAGGTCTGCCGGGTTAGGAATGGGCACGTTGGTTGCGTAATCCCCCGTAGCCTCGATGTTGAAGTCGAACGCAACGTATTTCCCGCTGGAATCCTTCGGCCAGTCCGTATTACGGACGGACTTAGTCACCGGGATTTCCACGGACGTGGTGGTGAGAGAATCGGAGATGTACGTAGTGCCCTCAACAATGCTCGGTTTCTTTCCCTCGGTCCACGCAATGGAACCGTCCGCCTTGGACACCGTGAACTCGTAGGTTGTCTGGTTCAGCTCGTAGCCAAACGGCGCCTGGGTCTCCGTGAGCGTGTACGTGCCCGGCAGCAGACCCTCGAGCTTGAACTTGCCATCGGCGGGATCAGAATCTGCCCACTTGTTGCTGACAGCTTCCGCATTCGTATCGTTATCAATCACAGTCAGGGATGCAGCGTCCGGAATTTCGGCACCATCGGCATCCTTTACCTTGGTAAGCGCCCACTCGGAACCAGCCAAAGGAGTGTGTCCCGTGTCGCTCTCCTCAACCTTAGTCCAAGACACCGTACCGGTGATCTTGGTGTTGGAGATGGCGCCCGTGGTGTTGGAATCATCGAATGAAACGAGATTATTTCCGTTCACCGTGTCCACATGACCCTGAACATAGTTCACCTGCTCGCCGGTGTTGTTCATGGTTGCGTAGTAGATGGTGTCCGACTTCTGATAACCAGCCGGCGCCTTGACCTCGCGAATGTAGTACGTGAAGTAGTCTTTATCGTTGGGATCGCCAATTTTGGCCTTCTGATTCAAATAGTTGAACTGAAGCTCGCCATCATCCGAAGAGTAATCATTTGCACCGCCATCCGTTACCGTAACGATGGGATACGTTTCATTCTTGGCATCATCGACAGTGCCGTATATCGTCCACGAGGAACCAGAAAGCGGCGTCATGCCGTCCGCAGCGTCGACCTTGCTCCACGCAATGGCAGAGCCGTCCGGTGTATACGAGCCAGACCACGGGAAGTTGTGACGCTCCTGATCCATATCGATGACGGAAGCCGAGTTACCCTCGAGATTTGTGAAGTTGTACGCGATCTTAGGGTTGTTCATCATGAAATCTTCGCCCACGTACACACGACCGTTGGTGGTCACATGGTCATCGAAGCTTCCGTTGGGAACGAGAATCGATCCGAGCATAGCAGCGGCGGGGTCATCGTCGGTCCACTTGCCGTCCCCGCCGCCATTGCCCCAGTCGCTTCTACCCTCGCCCGCAATGCCACCACGGATGGTGAGGCTCGTGGTATCGACAAAATTCCACATGATGGACTGGGAGGCCAGCGAGTATTTCGCGCGAAGGTCTTTATCGGCGTTACTCTCATAACCGCGAGATATTTCTGTATCGCCCCACCAGAAGCGCCAGCCATTGTGGAACTCGACAGGACCAGCACCTGTAACGTTCACGACAATGGATGCGCCTTCGGGGACATTGGTGAACTTAAAGTCGACGCCGCGGTAGTAGACGCCATCCTTCAAGTTGGAGAGCTCGGAACCGGCAATGGTGAAGACCTGTTGCATAGAAGTTCCATCGCCGGTAAAGGTGATAAGTCGCTCGGTGTTGCAAATCTTATAGTTCGGGATTCTGGTATCAAGCGCACCGGAAACAGACTTCTCACTACCATCGAAAGTGAGTGTATAGCTTGTTCCCTTGTTATCGTACTTGTTGATTGCGTAGCTGTTGTCGCTAATTGCGGAACCATCCGTAACTGTGCCGGTATTTGCAAACGAGGCGAGCTGTTTCGATAGCTTCGAGAGGTATCCATCTGCACCGTTGTAGCTCGAATAATCGTTACCGTTAACATTAGTCAAATCAACATTTTGATTGAACAGGTCGCTCTTCAGAGCATCCGAGCCCTCGAACCAATTACCTTGCTTTTTCACGACAGACTGGCGCCCGTTGTTAGCATTCGAATCCCAATAGGAATAGGTAATGGGACCGGCGATCTGCGCGGTATAGTCATAGCCAGGGTGGGAGTCAGTCTTTGTCGCCTTGCCGACCCAAGCACCCTTGGTCCAAGCACCAACCGTCGCAGCATCTGAGGTCGTTCCCTGACCGGTATTCATGTTCTCAATCAAGCTGTTTATGCCGGCGACCGCAAGCACCGTGCTTCCCTCCCTGGGACGAAACTGCGATCCAAAACCAACGGTGCCGAAACGGAAGCCCTGGCCGCCCCAACTCTCCTTGATAGGATTCATGGCCAGTTTGCCGTGGACCACGGTAAGGCCCTCCGCCTCAGCGGCATATGAGCCGGTGGGGGCGTTATTCGCATCAAGAGTGCTAGTTTTGTTCGGCTTACCACCGATGTACATGTCGCGGCCGACGTAGGTGGCCACGCTGGGATCGGGGGTGGAGATATCGATATTCGTACCGATACCGATAGACGTGGGCTTGTAGATGCCCTTGTTCACAGTAGTAGCCGCGTTCGCAGAGGTGGCGGCGCTATTCTGGTTTTCGGCATCCTCGCTGGTGTTATCTACAGCAGCAGACTCACTTGAGGAACCCCCCCCCATCACAGTTCCCTCGGTAGAATCTGTCTGGGCATCGTTTGCAATGGCCTGCGAGATTGGAGGCATGACGAGCGACAGTACCAGGCTCAAAACGGAGGCTCCGCACAAAACGCCTGCCAGTACACGGCGCGTCGCTTTTTTACTCTGCTTAGTTTTTTCTGAATTCGCTTTCATCGATGTCTCCTCCCCAAGAGACCGCGATCTTGCTCTTTCACTATCAAACGTATCTGCGCAATCTGTAATTGCGCACGCTTATAGTACATATTGTAACGATTGTTTGAACATCTAAGCAAAAATACCGATAGTTTTGTAGCGAATTCTCAATTCTCTTGACATTTGCTCGGATTTACCTTCGTTTATTCGCTATGAAATATCTATTTCTACTGGTAATTAAGCTAGTTATCATTTTTTAATAGCATTTTATTTATTTGCACAACATTTTGCTCAAGAGCATGCGTCCTATGAACGGTCGAAAATCGACCGTGAACGGTAGATCATTAACCGGGAGGAATAGACTACCAAATTGATGGGAATATCTTTAACTCATCGGTGGTTAGAAGCATGATGTTCAGACAACGTTATTTGAATTGTCGCGCAGATTTTAGGTATCAATTCACCCAAATCGCCAGAGGCCACCGCAAAGGAGCCTGCCCCCTTTGCGGTGGTCCCCCCCCCGGCGCTATAGCAGATGTTCCTCGATAAAGATCGCGATGCCGTCTTTGTCGTTGCCCGCGGTTACAAAATCGGCGGCGGCACGGGTGGCATCGCTGCCATTTGCCATGGCCACGCCCACGCCGGCGTCAGCCACCATGCAGGTGTCGTTGTCCGCATCGCCAAACACGCAGATGTCCTGGAGCTCCATGTCGTTGAGTTCCGCCACGCGCACAAGGCCGCGCGTCTTGGACACGCGCGGATCCATGAACTCGTAGAGCCGCTGCGTGGTTTGCAGAGCGGCCGCCTTAACGGTGTTATCGGCAAACGTCGACGCCCGCTCAATCACCCGCGGCATTACCTCGGGCGCCATGGTAAACATCACCTTGGGCTGCGGCTCGCGCAAAAACTCGGCAAAGTCGACCACCTGGTAGGGCACACCATCGACGCGCGACAGGTGCTCGACGCACGCGTTGCTCTCGGGCACGTAGAACACGCCGTCTCGGGGGCAGACGGGTATTGCCGGAAGGTCCGCCATGTGCTTGCAGATGCGCGCGATGGTCTCGCCCGGCAGCGGATAGCTCAGCTCGTTGATGTCGTGCGCGCGGTCGATGACCTCGGCGCCACCGCAGCCCACGAGTACGTCCACCAGGCCTTCGATGCCCCAGAGCTCGTACATGGCCTCGGTCGCGTGGGCGTCGCGCCCGGTGCACAGGCCAAAGAGCACGCCGCGCTCGCGCAGGGCGCGGATCGCCGCCACGGTGCGCGGGGACACCGTGTGCCGGCTCGTGAGCAGCGTGCCGTCGATATCGCAGAACACGGCTTTGATGTGGCTAAAGGTGGTGTCCATGGGAGCCTTTCTGGGTTGTGCGGCGGTGTGGGGTGCATTCGTGAACGGCGTACATGGTATACCAAGGCACAGGCCGTTGGGACCCGATCACCACAAAGGCGTCTGGCCCCTTTGTGGTGGCCGGACCCGAAGGGTGTCCCGGCCCGGAGCGCAAACCATCACAACATTCGACGTTTTTCGGCAAAATCGCGATTTTCATCGAATGTTGTGATGGTTTTTACTGCCTTGCGGCACGATCCAAATGTCGGCGTCCAAACAGCAGCAGCGTCGCGGGAACTGCCGTCACGACCATGCCTGCCCCCACGAGTGTCTGCTGCACGCCAAATGTCGCCGCCAGCCACGGGGCAATCGCCAGCGGCGCCACGCCGGCGAACATGTTGCCAAAGCCCATGACCGAGTTGACGCGACCGAGCTGCTCGAGCGGAGCCGTCGTTTGGACAATCGTGTTGTGGAGCGGGTTGACGACGCCCCAGGCCACACCAAGGACAATCTGGCCGACAAGGGCTACGCCCACGTACGGTGTTCCCACATAGAGCAGACTTCCCAGGCCCACGGACATAAGTGCCACGAGCAGCGTTTTTAGGTTTACCAAGTGCAGCGGCAAGCGGAGCGCAACGACGGCGCCCAGCACCGCGCCCACGCCCGAGGCCGACGAAAGCCAGCCCATCCACTCAACACCGACATGCAGAACATCGCGGTAGAAGAACGACTCCAGTGGATCGAAGGCACCGTAGCCAAAGTTCGAAAGGAAAATAATGCAGAACAGCAGGGCGAGGACGCTGTTGGCGAAGACTGTCTTGATGCTAGTCGCGAAGGTTGCACGGGAAGATGTGTTGGGGTCGGAGCTTTGGCTGGCCTTATCCGATGTGATGTCGCCGATCGCGGGTTTGCCTTCGTGTGTGGCGGCCTGACCTGCACTTTGCCTAAAGTCCCAGCCGGCAATGAGCGCCAATGCGGTAAAGAGCATCATGAGCACGAACACCGCGCGCGACGACGCAGCCGCCGCGACAAAGCCGCCCATCATGGGGCCAACGATGATACTCACGTTTGAAAGCATGGCGATGGCAGAGTTGATGTCTTTGAGCTCGACAGGATCGTCGGTGAGGTAGGCTGGATAGGATGTGGCGATGGGCTGGGCAAACCCCATCACAAAGCCCAGGAGCACCGCGCCGAGCAGGACGATGCCGGTCGCGCTGCCAAAGGCAATGATCGCCGCGCCGGTTGCCAGCGTGCCCACGATGCTCAGCAAGAAATGACGGCGCGGGCCCCAGGCGTCGAGCGCCGCGCCGCCCGCAAAGGATCCCAAGATCACGAATACGTTCATAAAAAGGACGGCCAGCGATGTTGCCACAACCGAGGCATCGTCTGCATAGGTGAGCGTTCCGATGACGCCGATAAAGTAGCTGGTCTGGAAACCGGTATAGATGAGGAAGCGCATTGCCACCAGGCGCTTGGCCTGCACGGACAGCGATGATTGAGGCTTCGAGAAAAGAGAGGCAAGCATGGAGACTCCTTGTTTCATACGAATGCGGACGGCGGGCATTCGCCACCATCTGTCAAATCAATCTATCCGCATGAAACATTAAGGACGCATCAAGCCCCTTCTCTCCGTTTTTCGCCCGTCATGAACTACTTGGTAGATTGTAAGGCATGTCCCAAACATCTACTAAAGCAAAAACCGCCACAAAGGTGCCTGGCCCCTTTGTGGTGGAAATGACGTTTGCCCAGCTAAAACCTGCCAAAATAAACCTGTCCCTTTTTGGCAGGTTTTAGGCCAGATGGTCTTGGATGAGATCGCAGATGGCTCGGGCGTCGTTGATGTTGATAGCTCGGGTCGCAAAGCCGGCGTCGAAGGCCTGACGTGCCAGGGCTTCGTTGCAGGCAAGGGCCAGCGTGTGACCGTCGACTAGGTCAAGCGAGCTCTTGCCGCGCAGACGGTCGACACCGGAGCGCGCGACCACGATGTTGTCAAAGCCCTCGGTCTTGTAGCCCTCGATGATCACCACGTCGACATCGTTGTAGCGCGACAGCAGCTCGCGCGCGGGCATCTCGTCCTCCTCGCGCGTGTCGGCGTATTCCGCCCAGCGCGTGGCGCAGATGAGCCCCACATGCTTGGATCCGGCCTGGTGATGGCGCCAGGTGTCCTTAGCGGGCACATCGATATCAAAGCCGTGATGTCCGTGATGCTTGAGCGAACCCACGCGCAGGCCGCGGCGGGTGAGCTCGGCGATAACCTTCTCGACGAGCGTGGTCTTGCCCGAGTTCTGGTAGCCGATAAACGCGATCGCGGGGACGGCCAGGGCCGGAGCTGCGGGCGCGACGGCGACGGGTGCGCTCGCGGGCGCGGCACCGTCAGCGGTCACGGACTCAACGGCAGCGGCCTGACGCTCTGCACGATCCCACACGCCCGAGCGACCGCCCTCCTTGTGCAGCAGGCGCACGTCGACGATCTCCATGCCGCGGTCGACGGCCTTACACATGTCGTAGATGGTCAGGCACGCGGCACTCGCGCCGGTCAGGGCCTCCATCTCGATACCCGTCTTGCCCGTCACGCCGGCCGTAACCAGTACGTGAAAGCCAACCTGTCCGTCCGCGCGCGCCGGTGCCCAGCCCTCGGGCACGTCCTCGGCCGGCGTCCCCGCCGGAGCGATGGGCGCAATGTCGCACTTGCTCTTGGTAATGAGCAACGGATGGCACATGGGGATGATGTCACTCGTGCGTTTGATGGCCATAATGCCCGCCACGCGCGCGCAGGCAAGCACGTCACCCTTTTTGGCACGGTCCTGCAACACCATGGCCTGTGTCTCGGGGTGCATGAGGATGGTGCCCTCGGCGATGGCGATGCGATGGGTCTCGGCCTTGTCAGACACGTCGACCATGCGCACCTCGCCCTTGGCGTCCACGTGCGTCAGCTCATCGCAACAGGCGTCGCGGGCGGGCTCGGTGGCAGCACCGGCAGTCGGCTGCGCGGCTGCGACGGCGTCGCTGTCAGTAGCCGTGACTTTGTGGGCAGACATCGCGGCCCTGCGAGCGGCCTTGGTGGCATCGGCGTACCTGCTCTTGGCCATATGATCATCCTCCGATTTGGGACATGAATCGTTGCGTGCCCTCAATTATCGCGTGTTCCTGCGGTTTGTGGGCCACGGCATCGCGCCAAATCGAAAGTACCTGCATATCATCACCACGGCGCAGCGCCTCACGCACCGAATACTCGGCATCGCTGAACAGGCACGGACGCACGTTGCCATCGGCCGTCAGGCGCAGACGATTGCAATTCGCGCAAAAATGGTTGGACATGGCGCTAATAAAGCCGACCGTTCCCGCCGCGCCCGGAAAGTGCCAATAGCGCGCAGGGCCCGCGCCGGCAGGAGCGTCGTTGATGTCGAGCGGCTCGAGCTCGCCCAGTCCCGTCGCGGCGGCCCCGGCGTTGATGCGCGCCCACAGCTCGTCGCTCGGCACGGTATCGCTCGCATCCCACAGCTCGGGATTGAGCGCGGGCGCATGCGGATCCACAGCGCAATGCGAGCTCGTGCGCTCGTCGCCGATGGGCATGTATTCGATAAAGCGCAGGTGGATGGGGCGGTCGGCGGTCAAGCGCGCGAGGGCCGCCACGTCCTGGTTGAGTCGGCGCACAACAACGCAGTTGACCTTAACGGGCTCAAAGCCCCAAGCCAGCGCCGCGTCGATGCCAGACATGGTCTGCTCGAGTCGACCCAGGCGCGTGATCTTTCCAAACAGCTCGGGGTCGAGTGTGTCGAGCGAAATGTTGACGCGGTTAAGCCCGGCATCTTTAAGCTGCGGCGCCAGCTTGGGCAGCAGGGCGCCGTTGGTGGTAAGCGAGATGTCCTCGATCTGCGGAATCGCGCGGATGTCGCGAATGAGCGGGATGATACGGCGGCTGACCAGCGGCTCGCCGCCCGTCAGGCGCACGCGGCGAATGCCCTCCCCCGCCACCAAGCGCACAAAGCGTGCGATTTCCTCGGCGCTGAGTAGCTCGTCGTGTGCACGGGGCGCCACGCCATCGGCCGGCATGCAGTAAATGCAGCGGAAATTGCACTTGTCGGTAACGGCAATGCGCAGGTAGTTGATATCGCGGCCAAAGCCGTCATGTTGCACGCGCTCGTCCACGCAGCCCTCCCCTCGCGCAGGCCATTATTCTTCAGGGAATATAGTACCGCACGGGAAGAATGGGTCGACATACGTACGACACGAAAGGCCTTTGCGAAAAAGACCGGCCTCCCGAGCCCATCCTCAGCACGCAAACCATCACAACATTCGATGCTTTTCCCGATTTTGGCGAAAAACGTCGAATGTTGTGATGGTTTGCCTGCCCGCAGCGCCCCGCAGAAGGACCAAAGCGCCCCTAAAGACCGCCGTCCCAGTGCCGAATCACGAATTCTCGCAGGTCGTTCTGCCGCTTTTGGAACGCCTCACTTCGGTCGCACTTGAGGCCCATAGCGAGTGCGATGGCGTTCATCGCCCGGTGCAATTGCAGCTGGTGGGCAAACTGAGTCCCGGTGAGGACGATCATCCTAAAGCCCAGCGCGCTCAGCACGGTCATACGCTCCGCATCCGACGCGCTGCGCTGTTTATCAAGATGGTCCGAGCCGTTGTATTCAATCCCCGTACCGCTCGCAGGCGCATATACGTCGATCTCGAAATACCCGGCCTTTGCGAGATACTTGAACTCGTTGGGAACATCGACCCGATGGTTGAGCTCGACCTTGGCGTATCCCAGCCCGCCCTGGGAACGTTTTGCTACGACCATGATTGCGGTGGCCGTCTCCATGGGCGACCGCGCGCCATCGTGCACACGTTTGAGCACGGCGACCGCGCGTATGGCCCCCTGACGAGATCGGTTCTCATTGCAATGGGCAATCAAGTCGGCAACGGTATACCTCTGCCCCATCTCAATATAATCGCCTGTCGACAGATGATTCAAATGGTATCGGGCACAGATTTCATATCCATATTCCAGCTGTTCGGGCTCGCTCATCCACGAACCCGCTTGGACAAAGCACATGACCTCATCAACCACCAGAAGGTCCTCCGCCACCTCGATAAGATGGTCTGGAGGTACCGGCGCCCCAAACACGTGGCACCTAAATCCAGCCGGCGTCGAGCGCTCAAAATCGAAGTTGACGAGCGTGTCGACATGATCGAGCTCTTCTCGTGGAATACCGAGCGAGACCAGATAGTCGGCAACGATCCCGACTGCCGTTGAAGCCCTCAGCCCCTTGGCATCGAGTCCCAATTTGGGCAGGCCCGCGGTCGGCTCCGCCTCGTTAGCAAGCGAGTCCTCATCGTATAGGCTGCTTGCTCGCGAGAGCGGCTCGAACGGGCGCGCCACGTTGTGGTACAGCCAGGCAGTCTTATGGGACAGGACGATCGGCAGGTCCATGAGCCCTCCAATGGAGTCGGATAACCAACCTTATTCCCCTGCCCACGGGTCCGCACACCTTCGTGCGCAAGAAAGCAATTCCACCCGGTCGAGTGGCAGAAAAACCATCACAACATTCGATGCTTTTCCCGATTTTGGTAAAAAACGTCGAATGTTGTGATGGTTTGAGGCGAGGTGAGGGGCACAGAGGGGTCAAAGCATCGTACTCGGAGCGTGACTTTTTTCGCCCTGTCGCCAACACAAACCTTGACTCTACAATCGTTGTAGGGTTTTCACTACACTGGTAGCTAAACGAACCCAGCCAGAAAGCCCCGCTCATGGAACACGACCTCACACGTGGCAATGTCCTCAAGACCATCGCGGTCTTTGCCCTGCCCTATATGCTCTCGTACTTTTTGCAGATGCTCTACGGCATGGCCGACCTGTACATGATGGGGCAGTTTAGCGGCGCCGCCGGCATCACCGCCGTGGCAAATGGCGCTCAGACGCTCTATATGATTACCGTGGCACTCGTGGGCCTGGCCATGGGAACGACGGTGGTCGTCGGCCACGCCGTGGGTTCGCGTCGCTTCGATCGCGCCGAGACCGCCATCGGCAACACCATCACGCTCTTTATGGGCGTCTCGGTGGTACTGGCCGCTGTCCTACTCGCACTGTGCCCGCAGATCGTGGCGCTCATTGGCACGCCGGCCGAGGCAGTCGAAGGCACTGCCGCCTACCTGCGCATCTGCTTTATTGGCATTCCGTTTATCGCCGCATACAACATCCTCTCGGCCATCTTTCGCGGCCTGGGCGATTCGCGCTCGCCTATGTACGTGATTGGCGTGGCGTGCATCATCAACATCGCGCTCGACTTTCTTTTTATCGGCCACATGGGGCTCGGCCCCGTGGGTGCGGCGCTCGGCACGGTAACCGCCCAGACGGCCAGCGTTGCCCTCGCACTCGTGTGGCTTAAGAGCCGTCGCACGAACATCCACGTTAAGCGCAGCGACCTGCGCCCCCAGCCCGAGGTGCTCGGCAGCATTCTTAAGATCGGCGTGCCTGTGGCCGTGCAGGATGGCTGCATCCAGGTGGCGTTTATGTTTATCACCGTCATCGCCAACCACCGAGGGCTCGTCGACGCCGCCGCCGTGGGCCTGGTCGAGAAGATGATCAGCTTTTTGTTCATTGTGCCGAGTTCCATGGGCGCCACCGTCAGTGCACTCACGGCGCAAAACGCCGGCGCGGGCAAGGGCGATCGGGCGCGGCAGGTGCTCAAGGACGCCATGACCATCTCGGTAGTGTTCGGCTGCCTGATCACGGTGCTGATGTGGCTGGTGGCACCGGCGCTTATCGGCTTTTTTGCCAAGGACGCCGCGGTGGTCGCCGCCGGCACCGGCTATATGCGCAGCTACATTTTCGACGCGATTTTTGCCGGCATCCACATTTGCTTTAGCGGCTTTTTCGCTGCATACGGCAAGAGCTACATCGGCTTTGCGCACAACGTGCTGGCCGTGGCGCTCATTCGCGTGCCGGGCGCGTGGCTGCTGTCAAACGCCTATTCCGACACGCTGTTTCCCATGGGCATCGCTTCGCCGTGCGGATCGATTTTGTCGGCGGTCATCTGTGTTGTCGCGTTTACCGTGCTCAACCGCCGCGGAGCTTTTGACAAGCTGGTAGCGTAGCGGGGCGACGCGAGCCTGGCGGCCTCCCCGACCCTATTGAAAGGAGCTGTCCTGTAACCGACACGTCAAGTGAACATACTGAGGGCCTGCTCCGCATTGGCGAGGTGGCGCGCCTGTTTAACCTGAGCGTGGGGACGCTACGTCATTACGAGCAGATGGGCTTGCTGGACCCGGCGTACATCGATCCGGCAAGCGGGTACCGCTACTACGGATCGCGGCAGCTCTCCACCCTCAACACCATCAGCCACCTGCGTGTTCTCAACTTGCCGTTGGCGCAGATCCGTGAGTTTGTGACCACGCGCGATGTGGACCTCATGCAGCGGCAGCTAGCTCAGCAGCAGGAGCTCATCGAGCGCAAGCGCCGAGAGCTGGAGCGCGTGTCGCGTAAGATCGATAACCGGCTTGCGCTGCTCCACGATGCCTTGAACATCGAGCTCGATACCATTTGCACAATCGATGCACCCGAGCTTCGCTGCGCCGTGTTGCGCGAACGTGTCAAGCCTACCGACGCCTATGCGCTGGAGTGGCAGATTCGTCAACTGCAGAAGGGCCAGCACGAGACCTTTGTCTTCCTGGGCAACTTAGGCGTCGGGATTAGCGCCGAGCGCCTGGCCGGCGGCGACTTTGACGGCTACGACGAAGTCTTTCTGCTGCTGGATGACACGGACGATTACCTACCTGGGCGATGTCGAAGTACGTCCCGCCGCGCGGTGTCTGACGGTCAGCTTCCGCGGCACGCACGGTCAGGCGGCCCCGCGCTATGAGCGCTTACTCGATTACATGCACGAGCGCGACCTGTCCCCCGCCGGTCCCTCGCGCGAAATCGCCCTCATCGACGACATCATCAGCGACGACCCGGGAGCGTATGTGACGAGGATCGCGATACCGGTCCGCTAATCACTACCATTTATCGAGCAATTCCATCCATTTACCTTAATCCGAATTAGATTGTATTTTGTAGCAAATAAAATGACAGCATATTGCCCCCCATAGGCAGGAGACATTATGCCCAGAGTTCAATCACGTCGCTCGTTTCTTCTCGGCCTAGCCTCGATCATCGGCTTATCCGCGTCACGCCCAACAAGAGTATTCGCTGCCGACTCAAACTCATCCGTCGCTTTTACATCAGACCTAGCACAAGACTACGCGCTTTCCCTGTTGCCCATCGTCGACGGATCCGCGAACTTAGAGATCGAGCAAATCGTTCCCGTATGCCAACAAATCGGCCTTATCTGTGGCTATGAAATCAGTGTCACAAGGGAAGGAAGCCCTTACGGTTATTTAATACTTGACGCATCATATCCTGGGCTTCTGAAGGAGATAACCCTCGGCGATACCATTCTTCCGATTTCAGCTTCTCTATCAAACGCCATTTCAACTTATTCCGGCCAACAGGCCACAAACCCAACCGTACTAATTTCGTACAACGATATTGAATATGGAACTTTGGTGCCAGGAACTAGAGACTGTGTAACCAACTATAACAATATACGGTCTGTCCCGATTGTCACCGAAAAGGGTATAGCACCTCAAAGCAATAACCCAACTTCATGGGATGCTGTCATTATCAATGAAGATGACTTGATGTTGCATTTCCAAATAGACGATTTAAACGGAATACCGTTCCGAGGAGTCTCGGAATCATTAGTTGAAGCCCGCACTAATAAGTATGCATGCGTCGTTTCTGCCTTGTACGCTGTATCAATGCATTACGGTCTCACCAGTTCAAACGCTAATCAATTTAATCCCGATTATTATAAAGAAATATGGAACGTCACTGGCACAACAACGTATAAGACCAATGATCAGGGCGTCGAGTACGGAAGCACGATCATCCCAGATGGAATTGTTCCGTTTAAAAGTCTTGCCGCTCAAAAGGGTAGAGCACTTAATACTCAATTTTTCGGTTATCAGCCTCAATTCGCTCAGTACAGAGCAACTATCGATCAAGGGAATATCGGCTTGTATCATATGTGGATCAACAGCCGAAACAGTGAAGGATCCGTCGAGCTATCAGGTCATACGGTCACGGTAACTGGCTATTTTACTGGGCATAATGGAAGCTCTGGCATCGAACTGCAGTGGCTCGAAGTATTCGACGGATGGAACACTTATCCCCGAGCGATTAACTATGCAACGCCCAATATGGTCAAATTGAACGGAACAGTCTTTTGGTAGACCGGATGGCACCATCAAAATGCTATGGCACCACGGCCTTTGCCCTGGTTACGATATTGGTGATTTTCGCTATGTTTGCATCCATTTCTTCATGCACAGATAGAGCCCGCTATAGCGGAGGAGATGATTACCTTGTCTTTGGAGCCGGCAGCGTTCATTCTATTGAGGGAACGGAACTCGTAATCCAAACAGACAACAGTCCCCGCTACACCGACGCTGGAAAGCAAACCCGGATTACATTCCCCTCATCTGGCCGAATCAAAGACAAGCTTTCCCAAATCAAAGTTGGGACAAGAGTTTCCTACTCACGCTTTGAGTCGGTAGACGCATCTGGATCATACGAGGGAAACGATATCGAAATTGAACAGGCAAACACTATAAGGAGATGTTGAGGAACTGAGCCTCTGCGCAGTTCCTCAACAAATCATTATGCCTCCGGGACCCTGCCCGTCGCCAAAATCTGTTCAAGTACCGCCTCGTCCAACACGGGCACACCTAGCTGCTCGGCTTTGGTGAGCTTGGAGCCCGCTTTGGGGCCGGCAACCAGGTAGCTCGTCTTCTTTGACACACTGCCCGAAACCTTGGCGCCGAGCACCTTGAGCGCCGCGCCCGCCTCGTCGCGGGTGCGATTGACGAGCGTGCCGGTGAGCACGAAGGTCAGACCCGCAAGTGGCTGTGCGTCGGCGAGCTCGCCCGCCACGCCAGCGTCGGCTGCAGCCTGCGCATGGGCGGCTCCCAAATCGACCTCGAGCGACAGACCCGCCTGACGCAGGCGCTCCAGCACGGCAAGGTTCTCGGGCACGGCCAGGAACTGCTTGACGCTCGCCGCAATCTTGGGGCCGATGCCCTCGCACTCGGCGATGTCCTCTTCGCTCGCCAAGATGAGCTTGTCAATCGACAGGAATCGCTCGGCGATGACCTCGCCCACGCTCTTGCCCACATGGCGGATACCCAGGGCAAACAGCACGCGACCGAGCGGCTGGCTCTTGGACTTGTTGAGCTCGGCGATGATTTTCTCGGCCGTCTTGAGGCCCACCGGAATGGGGTCGCCCTTCTTGACGCCCTTTTTGCTATTGGTGCTCGCATACACGCGGCCCGTGTCCAGCCCTGCGATGTCATCGACCGTGAGCTGGTAGAAGTCTGCGACATCGTGGATCAGGCCGGCGGCGATCATCTTGTCGACGATCTCGTCGCCCAGGCCGTCGACGTCCATGCAGCCGCGGCTCACCCAGTGGAGCAAGCGCTCCTTGAGCTGCGCGGGACAGTCGATGGAGACGCAACGATAAGCGACCTCGCCATCCTCGTGGACCACGGGGCTACCGCACACGGGACAGACCTCGGGCATCTGCCAGTCGACCGAATCGGCCGGGCGCTTGTCGAGCACCGGGCCCACGACCTCGGGAATCACGTCGCCCGCCTTGTGCACGATGATAGTATCGCCCTCGCGCACGTTTTTGCGGCGGATCTCATCGATGTTATGCAGCGTGGCGCGCGCGATAGTGGAGCCGGCAACCGTCACCGGGTCGAACTCGGCGACCGGCGTGAGCACACCGGTGCGGCCCACCTGGATGCGAATTTCGCGCAGGACGGTCTGCTTTTCCTCGGGCGGGAACTTAAAGGCGATGGCCCAGCGCGGTGCGCGGGCGGTAAAGCCCAGGTCGAGCTGCTGCTGAAAGCTGTCGACCTTTACGACCACGCCGTCGATGTCGTAGTCCAGGTCGCCGCGGTGCTCGAGCGCCTGGGCACAGAACTCGTGGACCTCGGCGGGCGTGGCGCAACGAGCCACGTTGGGGTTGACGCTAAAGCCGGCGTTACGCAGCCAATCGAGGAACTCGCGCTGGCTGTGGACGTGCAGCGGGTCGGTATCGGCGATGGCATAGATAAAGGTGGCCAGGTCGCGACGCGCCGTGATCTTGGGATCCTTCTGACGTAGGCTGCCGGCGGCAGCGTTGCGCGGGTTGGCAAAGGGGTCGCGGCCCTCGGCATCGGCCTCCTCATTCAGACGAACAAAGCTGCCCTTGGGCATATAGACCTCGCCGCGCACCTCGATGGTGCGCTCGCGGTCCGCGCCCATGTGGGCGAGCGCCGGCTCGGACAGGTGCATGGGCACATCCTTGATGGTGCGCACGTTGAGCGACACGTCCTCGCCCGTGGTTCCATCGCCACGTGTGGCCGCACGTACGAAGGTGCCGTTTTGGTAAGTAAGGGCCACGCCCAGACCGTCGATCTTAAGCTCGCAGGTATAGGTGACGCTGCCGGCACCGAGCGCATCCTCGGCGCGCTGGAGCCACGCGTCGAGCTCGTCCAGATCCATGGCATCGTCCATGGAATACATGCGTGCCATATGCGTGACCGGCGTAAACTGCTCGCTCACGTAGCCGCCCACGCGCTGGGTATAGCTGTCGGGCGTCACCAGGTCGGGGTAGGTCGCCTCGATTTCCTGCAGCTCAACGAGCATTTTGTCAAAGGCGGCGTCCGTGATCTCGGGCGCATCGAGCATGTAGTAGCGATAGGCGTGGTAGTCGAGCTCGTGGCGCAGCTCGGCCGCACGCGCGGCGGCCTGGGCACGGGCGTCGGTCGGTACGGTGGCACCCGCGCTCGCGGGCGTTTCGGTATCGCTATCCACGCCGTCACCAAACAGGCTCGATTGCTCCATAGCGGCACTCCTTCGCTCGATTTCAAACGGATACAAGAGTACCACCGGTCACCATGGGGCCGAATAGCCCTTTCGAACCGCACCGAATCGGCAGCCGACGGACCGGACTGGACAGTTAGTTCAGATACGTATAATTCTGCGAGCCTGATCGTGTTCAGACGTCGTCATTCCAGCCAATTTGGCCGCCCCGGGGGCTGCACGACCGGCTCGTCACCCTTCTAGACTCCCATCCGAAACCCTCCCCCATCCCCAAACAGCTCAAAACGCATGCTGAACCGCCTCGGGTTTATACATATCTGAACTAACTGTCCAGGCTCACCCAGAATCGAGCAACTTCGTATGCTCCTTTATGTAACTCAATTCATCGCAGTTAATATTTTATATTGTGTTTGCAATATATTTTGGTATTATCAACGTGAGGTGATTGAAATGAAGAATCAGTCCAAACGTTTCCTAACCATCCTCGTCCCCCTTGTCCTTATAGCAGCCGCTTTGCTCGGCTTTTTCTGGAAGGACATTCCCTTTTCGAAGGGACTTTCCTTGCGGGGCGAAGTCGTTGCTGTGTATCACCCTTCCGCCAGCGGGGCGAGCGAAGGTCGCTTCGTTATCGCAAGCGAGCAATTCCAATCCGCACCGCTGCACCTCAACTTCAAAATCGATTCAACCATCCCCATTAAGGATCAGGATGGTAAGAAGGCAGAAGTCGGAGCCATCAAAGAAGGCGTCTACGTTGACGTAACCTGCACCGTCAACACCAGCAGCGATACCGATCCCACAAAGCTGCCCGCCCTCATAACGCCAACAGCCATCATGATTACGCAAAAGGAATAGCTCGATGTCAGAAAGGAGTTTAAAAAATAAGGCTCTGTTAGACCAGGATTGACATACATGTGTCCCCACGGTGCCATATCTTTGACCCCGTAGACCGCGATGATG
>URYW01000016.1 GCA_900552145.1 uncultured Collinsella sp.
CACCCGCATGAGCGCCTGCTCTATGCAGCCGACAAAGCGTCGCGCGCCTGCTTTGCATGTCCCGCGCGCAATGCTTGCAACTGGAGCGATGATAAAAAGAACCTGTCGATTCGCGTGTAGTTAGTTTGCGCGGTCGGGGTTCTAAACGAAGGAGACGATCGCGATGAGTAACAAAAAACTGCCCGAGAATGCAACTAAGACTGAAGGTGCCGAGCTCGCTCGCCGTGGAAGGGGCGAAATATCCACCGCAACGGCGGTGCCCCACGTGAGCTATGACGATCTGCGCCATGCCGATCGCATCACCGTTGAAGGACTTGAGGTTTTTGCTAACCACGGCGTGTATCCCGAAGAGAACGCGCTGGGCCAGAAGTTCATTGTGTCCTTGGTGCTCTATGCCGACCTGCGTGCAGCGGGGGAGCACGATAGCCTGGACGCCTCGATTGACTACGGCTCGGTGTGCCACGATGTCGATGGCTATCTGCGCGAGCATACGTTTAAACTCATCGAGGCCGCAGCCGAGGGTGTGGCCCAGATGCTGTTGCGTCGTTATCCCTTGCTGCTTGGTGTGCGCATAAAGCTCGATAAGCCGTGGGCGCCCGTCGGTCTTCCCTTGACAAGCTGCGGTGTCGAGATCGAGCGCGTGCGCTAACCGGTTCTAATACGTCTCTATGGGTGGCTGCTTGAGCCGCTGCGACAGCGCTCTATTGTTGGGGCAGTACGTGTCGAGCAGGGCGTGAAACCGCTGATTGTGGCTTGGCTCGAGCAAGTGGACGAGCTCGTGGGCGACAACCATGTCGAGGCATTCGACGGGGTAGCCGGCAAGTTCTCGTGCGATGCGAATGGCGCCGGATTTGGGCGTGCACGAGCCCCAACGCGTTTTCATGCTGCGTACGGAAACGCGGGAAACGGAGACGCCCATTGCGATTTCGTACGCGTGCAAAATATCGCGCAGCGCCGATGTGACCTCGGACGTATAGAGCTGGTCGATGTGGGCTTGGAGCTCGTCGGACGTTAGACCGTCGAGGATTGCGAGCCGCTTGGCCTGTGGGCCTCCGTTCGACTTGTCGGCACCCATAAAACTTGCGAAGGTGGCCTGTTTGGGTCGCGGTGCGGGTGACGCAAAGTTGTGATCGAGTGCGTCCTGTACCGTGATGGGCATGCCCCAAAGCGCAATGATGGACGAGGGGCTGAGTGGCTCTCGTGACGTTGCCTGACGTTGCTCACGCTGGGCAAGTCGGCCGATAATCCAGGCGTTGTTGCGCTTCACAAACGCTTCGATACGCTCGCGGCTGGCGCCGAGCGGTGCGCTGGCGTGGACCTCACCGCTCGATGTGACGCGCAGGTTGAAGTTCTTGACGCGCTTTTTGGTAACGACGACGGGGATGGGCATCCCATCCGGTCGGGGTAGGAAAATCGCAAATTGCTGCGTCAAAAGTTATCCTTCAGATTGGGGGCGGGCCGGCATTTCGACCGTTCGGTATGCCGGCCCGCTCAAGGGATGTGAAATTAATAACGCTCAAAGAAGGCAAGCGCGTTGTCGCTGCAGAGCTTTTGCATCACGGTCTTGCCAAAGTGCTTGGAGAGCATGTTCTGGAACTCGGGCATCATGCTGGCATCGGAGAGGAAGGCGGGCACCGTGGCACCGTCCCAGTCGCCGCCGAGCGCGATGACGTCCTCGCCGCCCAGGTCGAGCCAGTGCTCGATATGTGCCGCTAGCTGGTCGAAGGTGACGTCTGCGGCGGTCTTGTCGGTTGCGTCGTTGGAAAGGAACTCGCTGCAGTAGTTGAGGCCGACGATACCGCCCATGTCGCGAATGGTGCGGAACTGGTCGTCGGTAAGGTTGCGTTTGACGCCGCAAACCGCACGGGAGTTGGAGTGGCTGGCGACGAAGGGACGTGTGGCGTGGGCGACAACCTCGTCAAAGCACTCATCGTTGAGGTGGGAGACGTCAAGCACCATGCCGGCGTGCTCCATCTGCGTAAGTGCCTCGATGCCGGCGGCGGTGAGGCCGGCGTGGGTATCGTGTCCGCTCGCGAGCGGTCCTTGCGCATTCCAGCTGAGCGATGACATGAGTACGCCCAAGCTCTTGAGCACCTCGATCAGCGCGGGGTCCTCGGCAAAGAACGTGGCGTTTTCGATGGTGTGGATGCAGGCGACCTTGCCGTCTTTGAGCGCGGGGCGAATGTCTGCCGCGCTGCGTACGTTGACCATGCGGTCGTGGTTGAGCATTGCCTGGCCGCTCATATGCGCCATGATTTGCGCCTGGAAGCGCGCGGCGTGGGCGGTGGGAATCTCGTCGGGGACAAACGTGGCGAAGCACTGTGCCCACGGCGTGTTGCCGATCTTTGCGAGCGAGATGGCACAGGCGTTACCCTCGATGAGGTCGAAATCTTGCGGATGCGTTTCGTCGCCGGGGAAATAACCGTCGGTGCCGGCGGTAAAGCGCAGGTCGAGATCGAGCGTGGCCCAGCCGATTCGGTCGGCGGTGTCGCAGTGTAGGTCAAATACGGGATATGCCATGGTTCCTCCGGTTGCAGCGTTTCTTTGCAAACTGTCATTGAATTGTATGACTAGGGTATAGTTAGCGCCATATGTTCACGGCGGCCCGCGTTGTGCGCCGCCCTTATCACGGAGGTTACCATGTCCAACCAGGGCAAGAAGGTCAAGACCCATTATCGCGGCACGCTCGACGACGGCACGCAGTTCGATAGCTCCTACGATCGCGGCGAGCCGCTGGAGTTCACCTGTGGTGCCGGTCAGATGATCAAGGGCTTCGACGCCGCCGTTGTCGACATGCAGGTGGGCGAGAAGAAGACCGTGCACATTCCTGCTGTCGATGCCTACGGCGAGCACAATCCCGAGATGGTTATTACCTTCCCGGCCGAACAGGTTCCCAACATCGAGCAGATCGAGAAGGGCATGAAGCTCTTCCTGTCCACGCCGAGCGGCATGCCCGTCCCCGCCGTGGTCATCGACGTAACGCCCGAGGCCGTGACGCTCGACGCCAACCACGAGCTGGCCGGTAAGGACCTCAACTTTGATATCGAGCTCGTCGAGGTCGAGGGTTAGAGTATGCCTGAACGCTTGGTTTCGACGACATGCTTGGGAAATCTCAACGATCCGTCCTATGAACTCCTGCTTCGCCGGAAGCTGGGCGGCGTCTTTGAAGTTGACGAGCTGCTGCTCGATTGGGACCAGGCTGATGTATACGCGTTTGTGGGCGTGACGGAGCTGGGGCGCACGGTCGATGTTCGGCTGGATACTGCCGACGGCGGTCGTCTTGTCGACGGCGACGTGCTCGCCGTCGACCGTTCGGGCGTGGTGCCCGTGGCGGTTGTCGTGCGCCTGCGCAGCGCCGAGGTTTATTTGGTCGAAGTTGACCGCATGGACCCGATTGCGCTCGCGCATGCGTGCTGGGAGATCGGCAATATGCATGCGCCGCTTTTTCGAGGCGATTCGGACGAGCATACCGTGCGCATGTATACGCCGGTGCAGCCTGTTTTGGGCCGCATGCTCCGGGGCGTCGAGGGCGTTCGGCTCTCGACGGTTACCCGTGAACTCGATTCGGACCGGCGCTTTGCGTCGAGTGCGGCGGATGCCGTTGTGAGTATGGCTCCAGACTTTACGATCGTAAAGAAGGCGCGCGGTTAACGTGCGTATAAGTAAGACGGACTTTGAGAGGCAACTATTCAAAGTCCGTCTTTCTGTTGATGAGATGCTGTGGGGGAAAGCATATGGGTCTTGAAGGAATCAAGCTGATTGCATGCGATTTGGACGGCACGTTGCTGCATCCGGGGGAGCGCGAGCCGCGTTCCGAGGCCTTTGGGCTCATCGATGAGCTGCATCGTCGCGGTATCGTGTTTATGCCGGCGAGCGGCCGTCAATATGCGAGCTTGCGCTATCTGTTTGCCCCGGTGGCCGATGAGCTCGCCTATGTATGCGAAAACGGAGCCCTGGTGATGAGCGAGGGACGTGCCGTTGTCAAACGTTCCATGGAGCGTAGCCTTGCTATGGATATCGCGAATGCCGTGGTTGCATATCCCCATGCCGACGTGACCCTTTCGTGTGAGGGACACCTCTACACCATGAGCGGCAACGATGCGTTCGTCGATCATTTGCGCTATGAGGTCCACTGCGATGTGGCGGTGGTCGACCGCCCCGAGGACATCGACGAGGACGTCATTAAGATTGCCTTCCAGACGCCCGAGGTGGATCAGCCGGCGGCCCTGGAGTATTTCGAGCGCCTCTTTAGCGACCGTGTTGACGTGATGACGTCGGGAACCGAATGGACGGACTTTATCGGTTTCGGTTCGGGCAAGGGCTCCGCGCTTGCCGATTACGGTCGTGCCCTGGGTATTTCGCCCGATGAGATGATGGCGTTTGGCGATAACGAAAACGACCGCGACATGCTCAACGTAGTGGGCCATCCTTATCTAATGGAGAGCTGCAATCCCTCTATGCGTGGCATCAACGACCGCGTCCGTTACGTGTGCACGGTCGAAGAAGAACTGCGCCGTCTGCTCGCCGAGTAGGTTTTCGCGACATACCTAGAAATCTACCTACAGTCGGGGCAGAGACCCTCGAAGATGGTGTAGTGCGACGTGACGTGCCAGCCGATTTGCTCGGACGCCTTGGCGTCGAGCTGGGCATCGAAGGGGAGCGGTACGTCGATGACGCGGCTGCACGAGGTGCAGATGATATGCGCATGCGGCTCGATCGTGCGATCGAAGCGGCTGCCGCCCGGCGTCTTGATGGAGAGAATCTCGCCGGCGTCGGCCAAGAGATTGAGATTGCGGTAGACTGTACCGCGGCTGATTTTGTCATCCTGCGCGCGCACGACGTTGTAGATTTCGTCGGCGGTGGGATGGTTATAGCTTTGGCGCACGGCGTCAAGAACCAGCTTTCGCTGCCTGGTATTCCTTCTTTGCACCGCCATGCGCCTCGCCTCTTTTCTATTAACGGTCGTAGGTAAATGATACCGTATTTAGCACACAATACTAATAATGAGGACTGAAACCGTCTTCATTGGCAAGTGGGGCTCGGGCCTGGGCGTCTACGAGGCGAAAACGCGTTCCCATGCGCTCGTAGGAGGCATGAAGCGCCTCGAGATGAGATAGGATGTTTGCCGGAGCTCCCTGTATCTCCATCTCGACTGAGCCGTCTTCCATATTACGCACCCAGCCGGTGAGGGAGCGTGCCTGCGCGAGGTTGGTGGTGGTAAAGCGAAAACCAACGCCTTGGACTTGCCCCGCCCAGCGCAGGAAATAGCGCAGGGGAGTGTCTTGAGTGGCCTCGTCGCTTGCGAGCACAGTAAGTCTGCGGCGCAGCTCGAGCTCGACGTTTGATGGTTTTTGGGGTTCTCGACTGCCGCCGGTGACGCTGGAGAAGAACGTATCGAAGAGACCCATCGCTATGCCTGCTTGCCTGCGTCGGCCGGGAAGGTAATGCCGGCCTGCTGGCGCACGGCATCCATGATGCGCAGTGAGACGAGCGTGACATCGCGGTAGTGGCCAAGCTCGTGGCGTCCCGCCGGGGTCTCCCAAATCTCTTCCTTAACGTTATCGATGCCGCCGATGGCGGTGATAAAGTCTGTGAGTTCGTATTCCATAGTGTTGCTCGATTTGGGCAGGTCGAGCACGCGGCCGTTCTCGCCCTGTTCGCGCGGTGCCTCGGTCGCTGAGCCGCGTACGACATCGCCGCGATAGTCGATGCGGACGTTGCGGGGCGTGGACAGATGGTCGATCTGGATAGTGCCACGCTCGCCTTCGATCTGCGAGGGCAGCAGGTCATTCGTAATTTTGGAGTGCGCGAGCTCGACGGAGATGCGGCCTCCGCCATAGCTGGCGAGGATGGAACCGCAGCCGTCGATGGGGCCGTGCGTGAGCTGTCGCGTGGTGGGATCGAGCAGGGTAGTCATGCTCGTAAGGCCGGAGGGCATGCCGAAAATCTCGACCATGGGCTCGACGGCGTAGACGCCAATGTCCATGAGGGAACCCGATGCCATATTGCAGTCGAAGATATTGGTGGCGCGTCCCGCGAGAATCTCGTTGTAGCGCGAGGAATACTTGCCAAAGCGCAATGAGGCGCGGCGGATGGGGGCGATCTCGCCCAGGGCGTCCTCGATGGCGTGGAAGGCGGGATCGTGGAGGGGACGCATGGCCTCGAGGGCCACGACACCTGCTGCCTCGGCAGCGCGGAAGACTTCCAGCGCCTGCGCTTCGGTGGCGCAGAAGGGTTTCTCGACGATGACGTGCTTGCCACCGGCGATGCAGGCAAGGGCCTGCTCGTAGTGAAGTGCGTTAGGGCTGCCGATATAGACGGCGTCGACGTCGACGGCTGCCGCAAGCTCGTCGAGTGACGTAAAGTTTCGCTCGCCACCGCGCTCGGCGGTAAAGGCAGTACCGCGATTGGCGTCGCGTGAAAGCGTGCCCACAAACGCGGCTTGGTCGTTGGCGTTGACGACTTGGATAAAGTCGTCGGTGATCATGGATGTGCCGATGGTCGCGATGTGCAGCATACGTCCCCCTTGCGTTGTTTGGTCTACAGGATGAGTGTAGCGCGTGGGGATATAAAGCTGCGCGAAAACGCTATTACAGGTCGCTCTCGTTAAAGCCGGTGTCGATATCGAGGTTGCTGCCGTCGGCCGCCGTGGTTGCGAGCTCATCGCAGCGCTCGTTGAGCTCGTGGCCGGCGGGACCCTTAACCCAGATGAACTCAACCTTGTGCTTACTTTTGGCGGTGAGTAGGCGCTCCCACAGGTCACGGTTCTTAACGGGCTGCTTGTTGGCAGTTTTCCATCCGCGCTTTTTCCAGCCGTCGATCCAGTGCTTGTTGAAGGCGTTGACGACGTACTGCGAATCGGAATGGACTTCGACCTCGCAGGGGCGGTTGAGCGCCTCGAGCGCCACGATGACCGCCATGAGTTCCATACGGTTGTTGGTGGTCTTGGCGTAGCCGCGTGAAAGCTCGGAGGTGAAGGTCTTGCCGGCGGGGTTGGTGTATTTGAGTACGACGCCGTAGCCGCCGCGTCCCGGATTTGATCGGGCCGAGCCGTCGGTGTAGATGATGACCTTCACATGGTTCCTTTCGTTGGGTACGTTTCGTGTGAGTGACCATTGTAGCGCCATGCCCGCCGGGGGCTAGCAATCTACCATATCTACCCCGTCCTCTGATGGCTGGTTTTCTTGGATGATGCGGTCGAGCTCGTCGAGGTATTGCTGCAAGAGGGGAGAGGGCTTGCGCTCATCGTGCATGATATAGCCTACGTGCATCGTTGGGGCGTCTGCTAACGGGATCGATGCCATACCCCATTGCATTTCATTGGAGAGGACACCGGTCGACAGGGTGTAGCCGTTCGACGTGATAAGTAAGTTGGTAAGTGTTCCGCGGTCCGAGATTCGTATGTTGCGGTCGCAAGGGATATAGCTAAAAGGTTCCTCGGCGTAATAGAAGGAGTTCGAGGTGCCTTGCTCAAAGCTGTAGCGCGTATATGGTGTGAGGTCGGCAAGGGACAGCTGCGGGCGGCGGGCAAGCGGGTGGCGCTCGCTAACGAAGACGTGGACCGTCGCGTCGAATAGGGGATGGAAGCTCGCGCGCGCATCGGCAAAAGCCTTCTGCAGAACGCGGACGTTAAAGTCGTCCAGATAGAGGATGCCGATGTCGCTGCGAAACGCGCGGACGTCATCGATGATCTGCGATGTGGTGGTCTCGCGCATGATGAACTCGAACTTGCTGTCGCGGCAGCGCTCGACCACGTTGACAAAGGCCTCGACCGAAAAGGCGTAGTGCTGGGCGGAGATGGCGAGGCGGGCTTGCGGGGTGCCGCCGTCCTCGTAGCACGCCTCGAGCATGTCGGCCTGCTCTACGACCTGGCGCGCATAGCCCAAAAGCTCGGTGCCGTCGTTGGTGAGCGTGACGCCGCGGCTGGAGCGCGTAAAGATCTCCAGGTGGAGCTCCTGTTCCAGGCTTTTGACGGCGTTTGAGATGTTGGACTGAGCGGTATAGAGGCGCTGAGCTGCGGCGTTAATTGAGCCGGACTCTGCCACGGCAATCAGAAAACGAAGCTGCTGAAGGGTCATCGACGCCATCCTTTCGATTGCTATCTATAAAACCGATAACAGGTTAGCGCTTTTAAGTGATTGACCGAGCGAAACAATGCTCGTACTATTCAAACCACTCAAAGGCGGTAGGTAATTAAACCAACCACAGAACCGGGATGCGAAAGGAGGCCCGCATATGAATTGCTTACCAAGACGAATGCCGGGCTCCTGTTTGCGCCCGTCGGCGTGATCAGGAGACAGCGACTTACTTCTCTCTTTTTATTTACTTTTGTTCGATCAAGGAGATCATCATGAGCCAGTTCATCAACAACCCCGAGCACACCTTTGGTTTCGATACCCTGCAGCTTCACGTTGGCCAGGAGAGTGCCGATCCTGCATCCGACTCCCGCGCCGTGCCTATCTACCAGACCACGAGCTATGTGTTCCGCAACTCCCAGCACGCCGCCGACCGCTTTGGTCTTGCCGACGCCGGTAACATCTACGGCCGTCTGACCAACTCCACCCAGGGCGTCTTCGAGGACCGTATCGCCGCACTCGAGGGTGGCGTGGCAGGTCTTGCCGTCGCCTCTGGCGCTGCTGCCATCACCTATACCCTGCAGGCTCTTGCCCAGGCCGGTGACCACGTGGTGGCTCAGAAGACCATTTACGGTGGCTCCTACAACCTGCTGGAGCATACGCTCTCCCAGTTTGGCGTCGAGACCACGTTTGTCGATGCCCATAACCTGGAAGAGGTCGAGGGTGCCATCAAGGACAACACCACGGTCATCTATCTCGAGACGCTCGGCAACCCCAACTCCGACATCCCCAACATCGACGCCATCTCCGAGATCGCCAAGAAGCACGGTCTGCCGGTTGTCGTCGACAACACCTTCGGCACCCCGTATCTGTTCCGTCCGCTGGAGCATGGTGCCAACATCGTCGTCCACTCCGCAACCAAGTTCATCGGCGGCCACGGCACCTCGCTGGGCGGTGTGATCGTCGACGGCGGTAACTTCGATTGGAAGGCGAGCGGAAAGTACGCCCAGATCGCTGAGCCCAACCCCTCCTACCACGGTGTTTCGTTTGCCGAGGCTGCCGGTCCCGCCGCCTTCGCGACCTTTGTCCGCGCTATCCTGCTGCGTGACGAGGGCGCCTGCATCAGCCCGTTCAACGCCTGGGTCTTGCTCCAGGGCACCGAGACCCTGTCGCTGCGCGTTGACCGTCATGTCGAGAACACCAAGAAGGTCGTTGAGTTCCTGGCTGGTGACAGCCACGTCGCCAAGGTGAACCACCCGAGCCTGCCTGAGCACCCCGACCATGAGCTTTACAAGCAGTATTTCCCCAACGGCGGTGCCTCGATCTTTACCTTTGAGATTAAGGGTGGCCAGGAGGCAGCTTGGAAGTTCATCGATCATCTGCAGGTGTTCTCGCTGCTCGCCAACGTGGCCGACGTCAAGTCGCTCGTCGTGCACCCGGCTACCACCACGCACTCCCAGCTCTCTGCCGAGGAGCTCGCTGAGCAGAACATCACGCCCTCCACGATTCGTCTTTCCATCGGTACCGAGAACGCCGAGGACATCATTTGGGATCTGAAGCAGGCCTTCGCCGCGCTGGACGAGTAAGGCGACTTGTGCAAGGACCCCTTGCGACTCGATAGGTATAACTGCATAAAATGCCTGCTCAAGGCGCCTGTGCGAACAATGGTTGCACAGGCGCCTTTTTTGCATAGGAAGGGCGCTGTTACAGGGTTTTTGGCATGCTTTATGCAATCGAGATGTGGAAAACTCCTGTTGAGAGGATGTGAGTTTTACGCAATTGACGTGCGCCTTTTGAGTAAAACCGCAGGTCGCGATTTGCTCGGGGTACTATGCAGCGCGATCGAATCACACGCAGCTCAAACGCAGCAAAAAACGCACTACGGAGGTTTCCAGCTACATGAGGATCGATTCACGAAAACCGAAAGCCGCCGCCCTTTCCGCCGCTCTGACCGTGGCACTTTTGGCGGGCGCCGGCGCAACTGATGCCCACGCGGCAACACTATCCGATACGGTTGGATCTACGCCGTCCGAGGCGACGCTGGTGCAGCCCGTCGACTACCGCGGCGACGGTTATGGCTCTATGCAGGAGTGGAACGCCTCGATGGGGGCAAAGCGCGATTCCCTGGAGATGCGCGCTCAGATTATTATGAATATGTATGGCGACTATGTTACCGATGACGAGCGCGCTGTGCTGCAGAGCTGCATCGACGGTGCGGGTAGCCTGTTGACGATGGGGGAGGTCGACGCCAAGTCGACCGAGCGCGACGAGCTTCGCTCCACGCTTGAGGATGCCAAGCGCGAGGCGCTCGAGGCTGCCGCAGCCGAAGCCGAGGCCGCTGAGGCCGTTCAGGCTTCGTATTACAACGCCGGCTCCGGCTCGTCTTACGCGTCTGCTGCGTATTACGCGAACGGCTCGGGCCTGACGCGCTCGAGCGGCGTCAATAACTATAACGGCCGCCGCGAGACTTATTACAGCAGCAACGTGTTGTATCACCACCGCACGGGCGAATGGACGCAGGACGCCGAGGGCTTTTGGCGCGATTCCGATGGCTACTACGTCGTTGCCGCGGGCGATAAGGCCCAGGGCTCCACGTTTACCGGGTCCAAGGGCGAGTGCAAGGTCTATGACTCCGGCTGCGCTGCCGGAACCACCGATTACTACACTGGCTGGTAATTTTTCTGCATCACGGATATTTGACGGACGGGCGTCTTTACCGAGCTTTAGGGCAACGTAAGGACGCCCGTGCTATGTATGCGTTTGAGTTAACAGAGCGCTTACCGTGGCAGTACGCCGCGCATATGGGCGCGGGGCACACTAGTTCATGAGAAATAAGGTCTTTCTCGTGGAGGAAGTGGTCTTGTGAACGCTCGAGATATTGCTATTGCCGCCGTCGCATTGGTGCTTGGCTGCCTTGGTCCTACGGCCGCGCTCGTTGTGGGCATGCAGGGGTCTTGTGGGGCTGCCTCTATCGTGGTCAGTGCGTTGATCGCGGCCGCACTGCTGGGAAGTGCGGGTGTAGTCCTTTGTCGCGACGATGAGGACCAGGCGTCGGAGTCGCAGCTCTAACCGTCGGGACATCGACTACTGGTTATAGATGAAGATGAAAGCCGCCGTAAGGGGAGTGCTCCTTGTGGCGGCTTTGCTGTTGAGCCTGTTGACGTGGTGAGCCGGGCGCTACCAGCTTTTCTCGATATCGCGGATGCGCTGATAGAGCCAATCGTTTTGCGGCACTTGGATATCGTGTTTGACGGCCAGGCGGCAAATGGTGCCCGCGAACTCTTCGACTTCGGTTTTTCGTTGTGCGATGCGGTCCTGCGCCATTGAGGGCATACCGGCGGGGTCGATTCCCTCGATGAGGTGCACCATCTGCGTCAGGTCTGCCTCGGTCAGCTCAATGCCCTCGGCGTTGGCGACCGCAAGCGTTTCGCGCATGGCGGAAACAAAGCAGCGACGCTGCTCGGAGCCCGGCTCCGTGGCGCTTCCGTAGGTCCCGCCGTAGGCCATGCACGTCTGGTTGATGCCGTCGTTGAGCATGAGTTTGGCCCACATGCGGTGCGTAACGTCGCTCTCGACGGTATGGGCGATGCCGCAGCGCGTGTAGAGCTCGTCGATGGCGGTGACGGTTGCGAGCTCGGTGCCGGCCGCCGCGCCAAAGCGGATTTCGCCCGCATTGGTAAAGGTGAGCTCTCCGTTGAGGAACACGGCGTCCATGCCCTGGCAAATACCAAGAACGGTATGCTCCCAGCCAAAGCGCTCGGCAATCTTCTGCTCGCTCGTAATGCCGTTACACAGCGAGGCGATGAGCGTATTGGGTCCCACGACGCGCTCCATAGTCTTGAGTGCTTGGTTGAGTCCAGTCGTCTTGATCGTGAGAATGACCAGATCGGCGGGCGTTGCCTCGCTGGCGCGGACGGACTTGAGCGCACAGGGCTTGCCATTGACGGTGAGCGCATCGCCCGCGTGACGCTCAAAACGGGCGTCATCCATAACGTATTCGACGGCGTCGTTACCGAGTGCCTGGGCGATCATACTGCCGTAGAGTAGCCCGACGCCGCCCTTGCCGATAAAGGTGACCTTGTTGATCTGCATGTGAATTATCTCCCCATATAAAAGGCGCCCGCGTAAGGGGCGCCTGATGGATTGTATGCCGCCAGCGCACCTTGTGCATGCAGGGTGGCGATGTTTAAATGAATGGACGCGTGGAGCTTACGCTGCGGGGCAGACCGCGAAAACGCGTGCGGGATATCCAACGCCATCGCGCACCTTGGGGAAGGTGCAGAAGATGACGGCGCCTGTGGCGGGAAGCTCGTCCAGATGGTCCATGACCTCGATCTGATAGCGGTCGACCGAGAGGATGTACTGCTCGCCGGGGTAGGGGTAGGCGTCCTCACGTGTGGTCACGGTCGCTTCCTTTCATCGGGCTTTTTGCTGATGTTAAAGCGGTGTCGTGACGGCTCGATTTCTGCTACGTTACGATACATTCTCGATTGCGATTCCACGATGTTTCGGCTGCGTGACCATTGTGTTTCGCCTTGCCGGGGCGCTGATGGCGAAGGGAGGGGCCGTGCAATACCGTGTTGACCCCAAAAGTGGTAACCGAATATCCGCTCTGGGTCTGGGCTGCATGAGGTTTCCCGGTGCGCCGGGACATCCCGATGCGAAGACGGCCGATGCCATCATTTCCCGTGCGGTGGAGCAAGGGATAACCTATCTGGACACGGCCTATCTCTACCCCGGTAACGAAGCTTGTGTGGGAGCTTCGCTTGAGCGCCTGGGTCTGCGCGACCAGATTTTGCTCGCGACCAAGTTGCCGCACGCTTCGTGCAAATGTGCGGAGGATTTCGACCGCTTTTTTGACGAGCAGCTGCGCCGTTTGCGGACTGACCATATCGACTACTACCTCATACACAACATCACCTCGCCCGCGCAGTGGGAGCGCGTGGCAGCTTTGGGTATCGAGGACTGGATTGCGCACCAAAAGGCTGCGGGGCGTATTCGCCAGATAGGTTTTTCGTACCACGGCGGTGCGGCGGATTTCCTCATGATGCTTGACGCGTATGACTGGGATTTTTGCCAGATCCAGTACAACTATGCCGGAGAGCGCTACCAAGCGGGAACGGCGGGACTCATGGCAGCCGCCGAGCGCGGGCTCGCGGTGTTTGTGATGGAACCGCTTTTGGGTGGACGCCTGGCGGGCAAGCTGCCTCCGCGGGCCCGCGCCGTGCTCGATGACGTACGCGATCCGTACCTGAAGACGCCGGCTGCTTGGGGCCTTTCGTGGGTGTGGAACCATCCTCAAGTCACGATGCTGCTTTCGGGCATGACCGATACCGCGCAGGTGGACGAGAACGCGGCATTGGCGGATCGCGCACTGCCGGATTCGATGACGACAGAGCAGCTCGATACCATCGCACGCGTGCTGGGAGAGTTTGAGAAATCGAATCGCGTGCCCTGTACGGGGTGCGGCTACTGCATGCCGTGCCCCAAGGGTATCAATATTCCCGGCTGCTTTGGCGCCTACAACGCGAGCTATGCGCATAGTTGGTTTACGGGGCTGTCTCAATACTTTACGGCGAGCGCGGTGCGGACGAACGAGCCCAAGCTGGTGAGCAATTGCGTCAAGTGCGGCAAATGCGCACGTCACTGCCCGCAGCACATCGATATTCCCGAGCGTCTCGACGATGTGCGCCGACGTTTCCAGCCTGGCCCCGTAACGGCCGCGCTTAAGGCCTTTTGCAAAACGCGCTCCTGATGCCCCTTTTATAACTCGCGGTGGAATAGTTCCTGTTTGCGGCAGAATAGGGGCCAAACAGGAACTATTCCACCGCAACTGAAGGGGGCTGTCGTGGGCCATCGGGATTCATGTGATGATTTGCGTGAGGTTCGTTGGGGCGTTTTGGGCGCTGGGAACATTTCGCATCGATTTGCAGCGTCGCTCAAGGAGGTGGACGGGGCACGGCTTGTGGCTGCCGCCGGTCGCACTCCTTCGCATGTTGAGGAGTTTTGCAGGGCGTTTTCGATTGATGCCGCGCACAGTTATGCCACGGCTGACGATAGCGGCGATGCGGCTTACGATGCGCTGATTGCCGCCCCCGATGTCGACGCAATCTACTTGGCTCTTCCGCATGGCATGCATACGCGTTGGGCCTGTCGCGCGCTGCGCGCCGGAAAGGCCGTGCTGTGCGAAAAGCCGGCCGTTTTGAATGAAGAAGAGGCTCTCTCGATTGCCTCCACCTCTCGCGAGCGCGGCGTACTGTTTATGGAGGCGATGAAAAATCGGTTTTGTCCGATGCGTACTCGCGTGAAGGGCTTGCTTGCGTCGGGCGAGCTCGGCCGTATCGTTTCGATTGAAAGCGTGCAAAAACTCGATTATGGTGAGTCCCCTTCGAGGTATCTGCTCGATCCGTTGCAGGGCGGCTGTCTATATGACATGGGCTGCTATGCGGTCGGATGGTTTGATGATCTGCTTGCGGGTGCGTGCGATGTTTCATCTCGTGAAGTTCGCTGGCGTGACGTATCGGGCGGCCGCGTGGATTGGGCCGACGAGATCCGTATGAGCGTCGGTGGCATACCCATTCATATGGTGTGCGACGGCAAAGCAGCATATGAAAGCCGCTTGACGATTGCCTGCGAGCGGGGCTCGTTGGAAATCGAGCGGCTCCATCGCCCCGAGCTCGCTCATGTGAAGTATTCCGACGGTCGAGTACTCGAAATCGATGCACCATTTGAAGTCGATGATTTTTACGGTGAGGCGTCGCATGCGACGCAGCTCATTCAGGCGGGGAAACTCGAAAGCCCCATCATGTGCCTAGCCGCCACACAGCGCTGTGCGCACATCATCGATGCGATTCGCTTGAAACTTTAGGGCGTGGGGGCATGGCGCCAGCGCTTGGAATGCCTGGAGGCCTTTGTCCCTGATGCCCCTTTTATAACTTGCGGTGGAATACGGTCTGTTTGCGCCAAAATAAGGCACCAATAGACCGTATTTTTCCGCAACTGATGAGGAGGGAGCTGGAGATGCTGACGATCGGGTGCCATCTTTCGACGACGAAGGGCTATCGGGCAATGGGGGAGACAGCGTTGTCCATTGGCGCCAATACCTTTGCATTCTTTACGCGCAACCCGCGCGGCGGCAAGGCGAAAGACCTTGACATGGATGACGTGGCGGCCCTGCGCGAGCTTATGGAGCAAAACGACTTTGGCCCGCTCGTGGCTCATGCCCCGTATACCTACAACCCCTGCTCAGCCAAAGAGCGGGCGCGCGAGTTTGCCCTGGAGGCCATGGCAGAGGACCTGCGGCGCATGGAGGCGCTGCCCGGCAACTACTACAACTTCCATCCCGGTGCGCATGTGGGGCAGGGCTCCGACGCCGGCATTCAGATGATTGTCGACACCCTGTGCCAGGTGATGTTTGAGGGCCAGCAGACGACGGTGCTGCTCGAGACCATGGCCGGCAAGGGTACCGAGGTGGGCCGCAGCTTTGAGGAGCTGGCGTGCATTATCGAGGGCGTTGCCGCCAAGTGCCCAGAGCTGTCCGATAAGCTGGGCGTTTGTTTGGACACCTGCCATGTGAGCGATGCCGGCTACGACATCATCCATGATCTGGACGGCGTACTCGACGAGTTCGACCGCGTGGTGGGTATCGATCGCTTGCATGCCGTACACATTAACGATTCGAAGAACCCTTGTGGCGCCCATAAAGATCGTCACGAGTGCATCGGCAAGGGATACCTTGGCAGCGAGGAATTTGGTGGCGGTATGCAGGTTATGCAGAATATTGTATCGAATGGCCACTTGCGTTCGCTGTCGTTTATTTTGGAGACTCCGAACGAACTTGCAGGTTATGCAGCTGAAATTAGACTATTAAGGTCATTGCAGCAGTAATGACTGTCACAAAGTAGAGTATTCCATTCACGTTATGGGTTTGTTTCAATCAGTTTTCTCATTGCAGATTCGTAATTCCGGGTGCATAATAGCCAACAGTTTTTGCAGACCTCTGAATCAAACGAGGTCACCGGAAGGAGACTGATTATGAAGCTGAAGAAGCTTGGCGCATTTGCCGCCACGGGTGCTATGGCACTCGCCCTTGCTCTGACGGGCTGCGGTTCGTCCAACGCCACCTCTGGTTCTGATGCCGGTTCCAGCAGCTCTGACGACGCTAAGGTCGAGAAGGTCGACGGCTCCAAGGAGTACGCGCTCGTCAAGGACGGCACGCTGACCGTCGGCACCTCTGCCGAGTACGCGCCGTTTGAGTACAAGGATGACAACGGCGACTACCAGGGCTTTGACCTTGAGCTCATCAAGGCTATCGGTGACAAGCTGGGTCTGGATGTCGAGTACGTCAACAATGACTTTGACACGCTGGTTCCGGGCGTCGCTTCGGGCGCCAAGTATGACGTTTCCATCGCGGCTATCACCGACACGCCCGAGCGTGAGAAGGAAGTCACTTTCTCTGATTCCTACTACATGGACGATCAGGCTATCGTGACCAAGGTCGATAACACCGACATCACGGCCGACAACTACAGCGAGAAGCTCAACAACGCCGACGCTACCATCATCGTCCAGTCTGGCTCGACCGCCGAGGCCTTTGCCCAGGAGAACTTCCCCAAGGCCAAGATCGTCCCCTACAAGGACGCCACCGAGTGCTTCAGCGCCCTGCAGTCCGATAAGGGCGACGCCGTAGTCACCAACCGCTCCGTTGCCAGCCAGCTGACCGCCGAGCAGTTCAACACCTGCCAGACCATCAAGCAGATCAGCACCGGCGAGGAGTACGCCATCGCCATCAACCAGGGCAACACCAAGCTCAAGGACGACATCAACCAGGCTATCAAGGACCTGACCGACGACGGTACCGTCGACGCCCTCATGGCTAAGTACAATATCAAGTAAAATAACTACTTGATTGCGCGCGGGCCCTTTCCGTTTTGGCGGAAAGGGCCTTTGCGCTTCTCTTGACGGAGAGCGTTTCCGTCTCGTTTTGCCGGCAACTTCTACGATAGGAGCCACCTTGTCTCGACTGAACAAAGGGGCCGCGGAGCAGCGTTTTCCACTGCCCTCGATGCTCCAAAAGCTGGCCTGTGCCCTGGCTGTGGCGCTCGCCCTGGTATGCGCGGGGGCCTGCGTGCCCACGACCGCCCAGGCGCTTGAGACCGCAAAGATTACCGCCCGACCCAATACCGGTTCGGGTAGCGATGTGGTCGGCGGCACCGAGACGCGCATCACTTGGGAAGTTCAGGCCGATGCCGACGAGGAGCTGAGCGGTCTTTCTTTGACGTTTGTCGACGGCACGACGTTTGGTACCGATGACACGCGATTGACGATGCTCTCGGGCGAGGACCTCATGGATCGTACGCCCATGAAGCCCACGTGCAAGGCTGACGGCCAGACGCTCAAGATTGACTTTGGCGAGACGGCGCCTGCCGGCGGCTATTTCCGCGTCGAGGTTTACGGCGTGACCTTCCCCGTCGAGGGCGGCGATGAGGCCTTTAGCGGCACCTATACGCTCGCCGACGGTTCGACCAAGAAGATCTCCAAGATTCCGTCGGTGGAGATCAAGGGCGTGACGGCCTTCGATAACTTCCTGGCCGACCTTAAGGAGCAGCCGTGGGTCGAGGCGTGGAACTCCAATATGTTCCTGCGCCTGTTCCTGAACCCGGTCATTTTGGTCCAGAGCCTGCCGATCGTCTTCAAGGGCTTCCTTATGTCGCTTTCGATCGTGCTCGTGGCGTTTCCGCTGGCAATTCCCTTTGGCTTTGCCCTGTCGCTTATGCGCATCTCCAAGTCGCGCATCCTGCGCTGCCTCGCCGGCATCTACGTGAATATCATTCGCGGTACGCCGGCGTTCCTGCAGATCTATATCGCGTTCTTCGGTCTGCCGTTGGCCGGCGTCAAGGTGGACGACTATGTTTTGGGCGTTATCGTCATGGCCATGAACTCGTCTGCGTACCTGTGCGAGATCTTCCGTGCCGGTATTCAATCGATCCCCAAGGGCCAAAACGAGGCTGCTCGCTCTCTGGGCATGAATGCCTTCCAGATGCTGCTCTACGTTATGATTCCGCAGACGTTCCGCAATGTTTTGCCTACGCTGACCAGCGAGTTTATCTTGCTTTACAAGGATACGTCGCTGCTTGCCGCCGTGGGTGTGGTCGAAATCGTCATGAACGCCCGTACCATCGTGGCCACGACGGGCTCCATTACACCGTACGTGGTTGCCGCCCTGTTCTATCTGGTCATCACCCTGCCGCTCGCTCGCTTGGTGAGCGGTCTTGAGGCGAGGCTTTTGGGTACGACCGAGACCAAGAAGAAGCGTCCCGCCAAGAGCGCCGGACAGGTTGTCGCGACGCCTGCCGATCACATCGCCGGTCTGTAAGGAGGTCCTATCATGAGCGAAACCAATAACTCGAACGAGGTCGTCGTCAGCATTAAGAACCTCCAGAAGGCCTTTGGCGATAACGTGGTCCTGCGCGATATCGATCTGGATGTGCATAAGGGCGAGGTCGTCGTAGTTCTGGGTCCTTCGGGCTCGGGCAAGTCGACGATGCTTCGCTGCATCAATCGTCTGGAGCATCCTACGAGTGGTTCGATTGTCGTCGAGGGCGTGGATGTGTGCGCCAAGGGCGTTGACCTCAATAAGGTGCGTACGCACTTGGGCATGGTGTTTCAGCAGTTCAACCTGTTCCCGCACCTGTCGGTCAAAAAGAACGTCATGCTTGCGCAGCAAAAGGTGCTCAAGCGCAGCAAGGAAGAGGCCGAGAAGATCGCCGTCGAGGAGCTGACCAAGGTCGGTCTTGCCGAGCGTATCGACTTTATGCCGAGCCAGCTCTCGGGCGGCCAGCAGCAGCGCGTTGCCATCGCCCGCGCCCTGTCGATGAACCCTCACGTTATGCTCTTTGACGAGGCCACGTCGGCGCTCGATCCCGAGCTGGTTCGCGACGTTCTGGGTGTCATGCGCGACCTGGCACGCGATGGCATGACCATGATCGTCGTGACGCACGAGATGGGCTTTGCCCGCGACGTCGCCGACCGCGTCGTCTTTATGGACGGCGGCGTCATTGTGGAAGAGGGTACGCCGAGCGAGGTCTTCGACCACCCCAAGAGCGAGCGCGCCAAGGCGTTCTTGGGCAATATCTCGTAGCCGGTTGATGTAACTGCCGTTATAAAAGAGCGGGGGCCGGACTTGAACCCAGCCCCCGCTCTTTTGTAGGGATAAGGATGCGCTTTGATGCAGACTCTTTTGGAGGTCCTGGGTTCGTTACGCGAGCTCGGCTCCGAGGGCCTTGCAAGCGGTCTCGCCCTCATCGTCGGGCGCATCGTAGCAAATGACGGAATCGACGACATTGACGCCCGCCTCGTCGGCATCGGCCTTCCAGTTGTCCATCCACTCGCCCTCGGCCCACGAATAAGAGCCAAAGAGGACGACCTTCTTATCGCCGAGGGTCTCCTTGACCTCGTCCCACATAGGCTGGAACTCGTCATACTCAAGCTCCTCGGAACCCATGGCGGGGCAGCCGAAGGCGAAGGCACCATATTCGGCGGCCTTGTCGGCAGAGAAGTCGGCGCAGGAGATGACCTCTGCCTCGGCGCCGGCACCGGTTGCGCCCTCGGCAACGAAGTTTGCCATGGCCTCGGTGTTGCCTGTACCGCTCCAGTAGACGACTGCGATCTTGCTCATATGTCTTCCTTTCGGTTGTGCGGCGTGCGGCCGCGTTTTGTATGCTCTATCGGGTTGCCTGGACAAGTTGTCCCAGAGTGCAGCCCTGTTGATAGATATAGGTAAGGTATTGCGTGCATGCGCGATAGGAATCGAAGGTCGTGAGCGCCTGCTCAACGTTTGTGTATACCTTCCATGCGCCAAAGACCTTATAGTTTTCGCCGTGCTGGACGATAAACTGATGGACATCTTCGTAGGGATAGCCCAAAAAATAGCCAATTTCGTGGGGGAACTCGCATATGCACCCCGTATCGCAGTGCCTATTTCGCGCGAGTGCGCAGACGCTGCCGTCATAGGCGCTTTCTGCGGCATTGCTGCTTGCCAGCGTGATGCGCGCGGCGAGATGCACCAGGGATGCGGGCAGGTTGTGGACATCGTAACCTTCGGCGGCTAGCGCCGTCGTGGCACGGGGGTCGGAGAGGTATCGCATGAGGTCCGCAGGGCGGTACACATAGATGAGCGCTCCGCAGGGGCGCCAGACCAAAACGCTCATATGGATCCCGAGTGGCTGGAGCTCGCGGTTGCATTGGGTTATGACGGCGAGTAGGCGAGAGCGTCGCTCTTCGATATGGGCGGCGCTGGGTTTTCCGTTTTGGTTGGCGTAAACGCCGGGATAGGTAAAGAGCGAAGCCGGCTTGATGCCTGCGAGCGTAGGGGAGCAGTTGCGCACGACAGCCGTTTGGTATGTTGGGATGTCAATGGTTCGAGTCACGATGCTCCTTTCGGGTCCTCAGTTGTTAGCCTAGGAAAACTTATACACGAAAGTAAGCCATGGTCAACAAAAAAGTTTGAAGAGGGAAACTAATTGACCGAACGGACATGATTTTGGGTTAAGATGGGGACACCCCATGGGGGTATCTAGATAGCGCTACTTGAAAGGGGAACGCATGAGTGACTTGCTCAACCCTGCGAATCTCATCGTGTTGGCCGTCATTGCCGTCGGCATGTTTTTTGGACTGCGTCGCATTGCCGCTTCGACACACGGGAAGAGTTGCTGCAGCGATGGTGCGAGCGGTAAGAAGGCCAAGAAGGTAGTAGTTGCGGATACCGATCCGTCCCACTACCCCTATAGCGATGAGTTGCTTATCGGCGGCATGAGTTGCGACGGCTGCGCTCAGAACGTGGCCAATGCCCTCAATGCGCTGGATGGTGTGTGGGCAACGGTGACGTATGCGGACCACACGGCACGCGTGCGCTCTAAGCAGCCGGTTGATCGTGGTGTCCTCGAGACGGCCGTGAAAGACGCGGGCTACTACGTCATGACGCTGTAAGCGTCGCTCTGGATGCGCTTCCTTGGCTAGGCTCGTCCGCGCAGTTCGATGTCTTGGATGTCGTCGAAGTCGATGGCGATGTCTCGGAGCTTGAGGAGCTTGAAGGCGGGGAGCGCCTCGTCGAGGATGCCGGTGCGGCTGCGATAGCCGTATGTATCGTAATAGGTGACACGAACCAAGTCGCCACGCTTGAGGCCCTCGAGCTTTTTCGAAAGTTCGAGGGCTTTTTCTTCTGTGAGTTCGCATTTTGGCTCGGCGGTGATCTCTTGTTTACGCACGAGCTCGTAGTATCCCGTGAGGGCGGCAAAGGGCATAAACTGCGCGGCACGGCCGGCACGGACGGTGCCGTTGGCGGTGAGCTTTGGGTCGGCGGAGCGACGTCTTCCCTCGGGGTCCGCCAGGCGCTCGAAGGCGGTCGGCGGGCGCACGGACTGTTGTTTGGGTTTAGGCACGATGTCCTCCTACCTGATCGTTGCGTTCGCGCGCGGTGGCGCCGGCGGTAAAGCTCAGCCCCTTAACCAGCGCGTTCTTGCCGTATTTGCCTTTCACGGCCAGCACGGCGCGTGCCAGGTCGCGCTCGCGCTCATCGGCCTCGATATCGCTGAACAGATCGATGGTGGCAAATTCCTCGGGCATGAGGTTGCCAAATCCCAGATTGATGCGCTTGACCGGTCGTTTGGGATCGACGGTCTGCGCCCAGAGCTCATCGAAATAGCCCATGATCTTCTTAAACGAATTGGTACGCTCGGGCAGCTTTCGCGAGGCGTTGGAGTGCGCAAAGAGTGCGGCATAGCCACCGCGCGGTTTGCCGCCATGCTCTCCCACAAAGATGCCATCGATTGCCTGCGCTTCGCGCACCAGGCGACGCCGTTCGTCATCGCGCTGGACGGGCTTGGGCGCACGGGGCGCGAGCTCGGGGCCGGCGGTTGCGGTGGGTTCGATACTCGATGTGCTCGAGCGCAGGTGCCCGCATCCGTCCACATACTGCGCTGTACCGCTGGCGTCGAGGCGGCGTATGTCGGCGCGTTCGCTCGCGTAGCCCACAAAGAGCGAGATGCTGTCGCAGACCACGTGCTTATCGACCAAGTCTAAAACGGCGTTGTCGACCATCTCGCGCAAGACGGTATAGGCCTGTTCGTAGGCATAACCCTTCGAGAGCACCTGTCCTGTGGTGGTCGAAGTTGCTTGCGGACGATAGGCTTGGATATCGGCGATGGTTGTCGGCTCGCGCCCGAAGGCATGGTCGATGAGATATTCTGCATTGACGCCGAGCTCGTCGTAAAGCAGGTTTTCGTCGAGCGCCGCGACGCCCATCAGATCGTAGGCGCCGTATTTCTCGAGGCGGGCTGCCACGCCGGGACCGATGCCCCAGATATCGGTGATGGGACGATGGGGCCAGATCTCCTTGCGAAAGGTCTCGTCGTCGAGTATGCCGATGCGGCTGGGTACGTGCTTGGCGGTAATGTCGAGCGCTACCTTGGCCTGGAATAGGTTGGGGCCGATGCCGACCGTCGCCGTGATGCCGGTGCGCGCGAGGACCTCGTTGCGCAGCGTGCAGGCGAACCCTTCCGCATCTGTGTGATAGAGGTCCAGATAGGGCGTCACGTCGATAAAGCACTCATCGATGGAGTAGACGTGCACGTCCTGGGGGCTGACGTATTCCAGATAGATACCGTAGATTTTCGCCGACACCTCCATGTAATGCTGCATGCGCGGTACGGCCGTGATGTAGTCGATGCCATCGGGAATTTCGAACAGACGGCAGCGATTGTGTATCCCGAGGTCCTTCATGGCCTGTGTGATGGCGAGGCAGATGGTCGTGCGTCCGCGTGATTCGTCGGCAACGACCAGGTTGGTGGTGAGTGGATCGAGCCCGCGGTCCACGCACTCGACGCTGGCATAAAACGTCTTGAGGTCGATGCAGATGTAGGTGTGCTGCTCGTGCGCCACGCGTCCTCCCATCAAACACATGTTCTTATCGAATACATGTTCGATAATACCCGCTCGACCGGACACCGTCAAAACCTGTCCCTTTTTGGCAGGTATGGTCGTGCGGCTGCATCGGGTTTTTAACGCAGCCCTAAAGAGCGCGAAACAGCTCGGAAAAGCTCGCTTCGTAGCATGAGCCTAACGATTGATGCCGCCTATACGCACGGAAGGGTTGTGGAAAAGATGGTCAATTATGGGTTTGGTATGCCGACGCGCCTTGTTGCGGATGGAGACGTGGCTCGCTGGTGCGGACGATTGGTCGCTCACTACGGAGGCACCAAGGCGCTGGTGGTGCTGGGCGGTGACAAACATACGCGTGATGAACTTGTCACGGCGGCGCTCGGCTCGCTTGATCGAGCCCTGCTCGAGCGCGTGCTTTTTCGCTGTGGCTCGGTTGAGGGTGACGGGGGAGACGAGCTGATCGACGAAGCCGTGGCCCTGGCGACCGACGAAGGCGTGGACTTTGTCCTGGCGATCGGCGATGCCGATACTGCCGGCTTTGCGCGCGAACTCGCTCGTCGCATGGCCGTGCTCGATGCCGGCGAGGACGGCTTTGTTCCCTACGGTTGCATTGTCTCGGAGGGCAAGGTGCCTGCTGCCGCGGGAGCCGGCGAGGTTCCCGTTTTTGCCATTATCGCTCCCGAACTGCTTGAGGGCATTGGGTCTCCTCTGCGCGAGTTGCTCGGCAGCGTGTGCGCCGCGGCCTAATATCTGCCATAAAGGGACAGGTTTATTTTGGTAGGTAAAGCGTTTGACCTGCCAAAATAAACCTGTCCCTTTTTGGTCGGTCGCCGTTTGGGGGCGGATTGGCAACGCTCGCTGATTACGGTCTTGACCTGCGCTAGAATAGGGGCATCTGATTATCCGGGCGCATGGAGGTATGCGCCCGTATGTTGAGGAGGACTTTATGGCAACTGTTGCCGCACCTATCGACGCTACGTCGACCGCCGCTTGGAAGGCGCTCGAGGCCCATCAGGAGAAGCTCGAGGCCGAGGGTATCGACCTTAAGGCATGGTTCGCTGCCGATGCGGAGCGCGTGAACAAGCTGAGCTTTGATGCCGGTGACCTGCACTTCGACCTGTCCAAGAACCTGGTGACCGATGAGACCGTCAAGCTGCTGTGCGATCTTGCCCGCGAGGTGAAGCTCGAGGAGCGCCGTGACGCCATGTTCTCCGGCGAGCACATCAACACCACCGAGGACCGCGCCGTCCTGCACACCGCACTGCGCCGCCCGGCAACCGAGAAGGGCCAGCTCATCGTCGACGGCCAGGACGTCGTCGCTGACGTGCACGAGGTCCTCGACCGCATGTATGCCTTCGCCGAGCGCGTTCGCTCCGGTGAGTGGAAGGGCGTTACCGGCAAGAAGATCGAGCACCTGGTGTCCATCGGCATCGGCGGCTCCGACCTGGGCCCGGTCATGGCTTACGAGGCTCTGCGTCCCTATGCCGACGCTGGTATCGACTGCCGCTATATCTCCAACATCGACCCCAACGATCAGGCCGAGAAGCTCAAGGGTTTGGATCCCGAGACCACGCTCGTGATCATCGTCTCCAAGACCTTCACCACGCTCGAGACCCTCACCAACGCTCGCGAGGTCAAGACCTGGATGCTCGAGCAGCTCAAGGCTCAGGGCGCCATCGATGGTTCCGATGAGCAGAACGCCGAGGCCGTGGCAAAGCACTTCGTCGCCGTTTCCACCGCACTCGAGAAGGTCGAGGCTTTCGGTATCGACCCGGCCAACGCCTTCGGTTTCTGGAACTGGGTCGGCGGTCGCTATTCCGTTGACTCCGCCGTGGGCTTGTCGCTGATCGTCGTGCTCGGCCCCGAGCGTTTCCAGCAGTTCCTCGAGGGCTTCCATGCCATCGACGAGTACTTCTGCAACACGCCGCTCGAGAACAACGCCGTCGCGCTGATGGGCTTGCTCAACGTCTGGTACGTCAACTTCTTCGGTTCCAAGAGCCATGCCGTGCTGCCGTACTGCCAGTACCTGCACCGTTTCCCGGCCTACCTGCAGCAGCTGACCATGGAGTCCAACGGCAAGCATGTCCGCTGGGACGGCAGCGCCGTGACCTCCGACACCGGTGAGATCTTCTGGGGCGAGCCCGGCACCAACGGCCAGCATGCCTTCTATCAGCTGCTGCACCAGGGCACTGTGGTGGTTCCGGCCGACTTCATCGCCTTCGCCAATACCGCCAACCCTGCGACCGACGGCGGCCAGGATGTCCACGAGCTGTTCCTGGGCAACTTCCTGGCCCAGACCAAGGCGCTCGCCTTTGGTAAGACGGCCGATGAGGTTCGTGCCGAGGGCACGCCCGAGCAGATCGTCCCGGCCCGTTGCTTTGAGGGCAAGCGCCCGACGACCTCGATCTTCGGCGACACGCTGACCCCGTTCGCACTCGGCGAGCTCATCGCCCTGTACGAGCACATCACGTTTGTCGAGGGCACGGTCTGGGGCATCGACTCCTACGACCAGTGGGGCGTCGAGCTGGGC
>URYW01000017.1 GCA_900552145.1 uncultured Collinsella sp.
GCGCGCGTAGCTTTGCTCCGCACAGTTGGTCGGGTAGCCCCCCGGGGGCGGGCCGGCCCCCTGCCGCCATATATGAACTTTATCGCGAGTTCCGCACGAACAGGAGGCCACTTAATGTGGCCTCCGTCGTGAGCAGGACTGTCCGAGCAGGAAAGTTCATATATGGCGGCAGGCGCCCGCCCCGCCCCCGAGGAGCATCTCTCAAGCAAAAACTGTCGTTCGGTAAAGTCCGAGGTCAGTGGCGTTTTATACCGAGAAATCCAAAAAAGTTGAAAATTCATTACAAATTTGCGTTGACTTTAGGTAACTAAAGTTTCATACTCCTTTTCAACCACTGGGGGATGTGAACACGCACGGATCGTTCACATCATGATTGAAGAGGATTTCTTAGACATGTTCACGCATCAGCTAAACATTATCAGCGTAGTAATTATCTGATGCGGGTTAGCACATACAGCTAGCCCGTACGATAACGGGCGGCTGATGAAGATGAGGGCCGTCGAGCGCAACCGACGGCCCTCATTTTTTATGTCTAGGAAGTTCTTTTTAGAGGAGGAAATGTAATGAACGGAGTTTTGCTCATGGTTGTGGCCGCGGCGGTGCTCGCCTGCGGCTATCTGGGCTATGGCCGATGGCTGGCCAACAAGTGGGGCGTTGACAAAGAGGCCCTCACGCCGGCCAAGCGCATGAAGGACGGCAAGAGCTTCTCGCCCGTCTCCGCCTTCACCGCGTTCTCGCACCAGTTCAGCTCGATCTGCGGTGCTGGCCCTGTCACGGGTACGATCGTCGCCATGGCCTTTGGCTGGCTGCCCGTCGTGCTCTGGGTCCTCGTCGGCGGCATCTTCTTTGGTGCCGTCCACGACTTTGGTGCCCTGTACGCTTCGATGAAGAACAACGGCAAGTCGCTCGCTCAGCTCATCGAGAAGTACATCGGCAAGACCGGCCGTCGCCTGTTCCTGCTGTTCTGCTGGCTGTTCTGCATCATCGTCATCGCCGCCTTCACCGACATGGTCTGCAAGACGTTCATGTTCACCCCGGCCGTTGCCGCTTCTGGTGCTGCTACCGGTGCCATCGACTTCACCAAGTCCTATGCCGCCGGCTGCGCTGGTACCATCTCCATCCTGTTCACCTTCGTCGCTATCGCCTTTGGTTGGGCCCAGAAGAAGTTCAACCTCACCGGCGCTGCCGAGTTCGTCACCGGCGTGGTCCTCATGGTTCTCATGTTCGCCGTCGGTATGCAGTTCCCGGTCTACCTGGATAAGTTCCAGTGGTTCGCCGTCGTCATGGTCTACCTGGTCTTCGCTGGCGCTATGCCCATCCAGATGCTCAAGACCCCGCGTGACTACCTCACTTCCATCATGATGATCGTCATGATCGTCTGCGCTGTCCTCGGCATCGTCGTCCTGGGCGTCAACGGTCAGGCCACTATCACCGCTCCGGTCTTCACCGGCTTCTCCACTGCCTCCGGCATGATGTTCCCGGTCCTGTTCGTCTCCGTCGCTTGCGGTGCTCTCTCCGGTTTCCACAGCCTCGTTTCTTCCGGCACCTCTTCTAAGCAGGTCGAGAAGGAGCAGGACGCCGTCAAGGTCGGTTACGGCGCCATGATCGTCGAGTCCTTCGTCGGCATCCTCGCCATCATCGTCGCCGGCATCATGTTCTCCGACATGAACACCGCCGGTACCGGCGCACTCAACGCCGGTGTCGCTTCCACCCCGTTCCAGATCTTCGCCGCTGGCATCTCCCGCGGTATGCAGGCCTTCGGTGTTGACGGCACGCTCGCTACCGTCTTTATGACCATGAACGTCTCCGCTCTGGCCCTGACCTCGCTCGACGCCGTCGCCCGCATCGCCCGCACTTCGTTCTCCGAGTTCTTTGCCCAGACCAACGACGCCCTGGCCATCGAGTCCAAGGCCGGCTACATGAAGGTCCTCGGCAACCCCTGGTTCGCCACGGTCGTCACCCTGCTTCCCGGTCTCGCCCTCGCTTTTGGTGGCTATGCCAACATCTGGCCGCTCTTTGGTGCTTCCAACCAGCTGCTCGGCGGCATGACCATGATCACCCTCGCCGTGTTCTGCAAGTGCACCGGCCGCAAGGGCTGGATGCTCTACGTGCCCGTCGTCTTCCTGCTCTGCTGCACCTTCACCTCGCTGGTCCAGAGCGCCATGGGCTGCATGGCCGCCGTCCAGGCCTACGGTTTCTTCGGTACCATCCCGGCTACTGCCACCACGGCCGCCGTCTCCGTCGCCGCCACCAAGGGCCTGCAGCTCGTCTTTGCCGTCCTGCTGATGGTCCTGGGCCTCATCGTTGCCGTTAACTGCCTCAAGGAGTTCTTCGGCAAGGAGGCTGGCTCCATGCCCGACGAGGATCCCGAGTGGTCCGAGATGGGCAAGGCCGAGTATGGCCGCACTGCTGCTGCCGAGACTCCCGTCGACGCCGAGGCCGCCAAGGCTTAGTCGACCTGACGAGTTGAACGTCACATCTATATGACTCGGAAAGACCGGGTCCGCGACTTCGCGGGCTCGGTCTTTTTTTCATGCAAAAGCGGGTGACGCTCGAGTGTTCTCACAGATGTTTTGCATGGATAAGGGCGCGCGTTGTACCATATGGACGTATATGTGTGCATATGAAAGGGACCCCGTGGCCAAGACGGTATATTCCGATAACCAAAATAATGTCGATGCCCTGGCTGAGCGTCTGAGCAGCCAGACGTCGCTTTCTGCCGAGCGTGCCAAGCTGGTTGCCTACGACCTGCTTTGCCGCAAGGCGCTCAAGATTAAGTCGAGTGCGCTGGCGCAAATTTTTCGCTCCGTCGATAAGGAATGCGACACAAAGGCGATGCGCGATGAGCTTATCGCGGCAAATATCGTGACCAAGATCGAGGGTAGCGGCATTAACGGGCGCCCGGCGTTCTATACTATCAATGCCGAGATCCGCGATGTCCAGGAGCAGCCTGTCGAGTCCGTCGAAGATTTTGTCGTCGAGGATTCCGCTGACGTACCTGCTGTGGAAGAAGCTGCTCCGCGTGAGCATGTCGATACCGATGAGTTGCTCGATGAGAACGTCGTGCGTGCCTTTACGGCCAAGGCAGGACGCGGCGGTTTTGGCGGGGGCGGCAAGCGCGATGCGCAGCGCCGCGCCCAGCAGGAGCGCTTCCGTCGCGCCGTTGCTCAAAAGGGTGAGACGGATGCCGAGGCTGTTGAGACCGAGGTTGCTGCCGAGTCGCAGAAGCCCACGAAGGAGCAAAAGCCCGTGGAGGCCCAAGAGCCCAAGCGCCGTCGCGGTGCTCACTTTAAGGCTGCACAGCAGGATGCCGCGCGTGAGGTTGAAGAGTCTTCTGAGGTTGCAGACGATGTTGAGGAGTCTGCCAAGAAGGCTCCGGGTTCGTGCCGTCCCGGACGTGGTTTTGCGGGGCGCGCGTATCCCGTAAGGCATCAGGAGAAGAGCGAGCCAGCTTCGACCACTCAGGACGAGAAGGCCGAGAAGGCCGTTGAGCCGGCGGCTCGCGAACAGAAGCCTGCTGAGCCGCAGCTTGAGGTTGATGCCGAGGCCAAGGGCCAGCAGCCTACTGATGAGCAGGCGGAGCAGGGCACATCGAGCAAGCCTCGCCGCCGTCGCCATCGTGGGGGCCGCAGTTCCCATGCCGAGACTGCGGCCGAGAAGACCACGCCGCAGGACGAGGATGCGAAGGTCGAGGTTTCTTCGGGGCAGCCTAAGCGCCAGCCGGCGAAGGAGAGCAAGTCCAATCGTCCGCAGAAGCAGGCGCCTATGCCGAAGCGCGAGCGCAATTCCCAAGGCGATTCTAAGCGCAAGTCTCAGAAGAAGCCGGAGTCTGCCGCAGCAGATACTGCTGCCCAGCAGCCCAAGTCGGCAGTCCACGGCGAGGTCTCGGCGTTTGCCCTTGCCCGCGTTTTAGGCAGACAGCTGCTCAAAGTTGTCCCTACGCCTACGACGCTCTCTAAGATCAAGGAGCAGCAGACACAGATCGTAAAGGTCGAGGGCAAGGACGGCAAAAAGGCTCCGCAGCGCACTCAGCACAACGAGATGTCCAACCGCAAGATTGCCGAGGAAATCGCAATCATCCAGGCTTGGATCGAGCAGAACCGAGGTGCCGATACGCCGGTTGCCTCGCGCCGCCAGCGTGCCTACCAGATCTTTAACGACGAGAAGGCTTTTGACGGCAAGCACGGTGAGCGCCTGATCAGACGTATGACCGAAAAGGGCATCAGCATGCAGGCGATCAAGGTCGCCCCCAATCGCCCCGTGCACTTTACGGGCTTCTTTACGCTGGGTGCCGACAAGCCGTTCATTATGGTCGAGAACCTGGACACCTACGACGAGATCGTCAAGCTGCTGCGTGGCCGCAAGCACGCCAAGCTCTTTGGCATCAAGGTGGGCGGCGTGATTTTTGGCGGCGGTTGCAAGGCGAGCGTCTCGCATGCCCTGGACGATTATCTGGCCGAGATTGGCTATCGCTTTAACTACGTCTACTACGTGGGCGATATCGATCGCGAGGGCGCGCGCATCGTCGAGCAGACTCGCAATGCCAATGTGGTTGAGATTCGCCTGCATGCCGGCATGTATCGCGCCATGCTCGCCGAGCATAAGCGTCGCGTGAAGGCCGGCGGCGAGTGTGAGCCCGCGGCTGCCAACCAGGGCGTGCCGCAGAACCTGGCAGCGACGATCAAGGATCTGCCCATGGTCACGCGCGTGCAGTTCCGCAACGTGCTGCGCGAGGGCGGGCGCATTCCGCAGGAGATTCTGATGACTGCAGACTATCGGGATGGCGACTCGGGAAGCTTCGACCGCATGCTCAACAACTAGGGCGTTCGGCCCCGGGAGAGTGGGGACACCGGCTTAGGTTTCCTGCTCTACAGTCCTGCTCACGACGGAGGCCACATTAAGTGGCCTCCTGTTCGTGCGGAACTCGCGATAAACCTAAGCCGGTGTCCCCGCTCTCCCGGGGCCTGCGGCTACTTGGTTGTCGCAGGCGGCTCGCTTTTCGGAATTGGGCTGATATTTCAAGATGTAAGGCGCTCTTGGTCCTAATGGGCTTGGGGCGCCTTCGCGTTTCCTCAGCTCCACACCCTGGCGGGTTCGAATCCCTCCGCTTGCCAACAAGAAAGCGCCCTGGGCCGTTATGGGCTCAGGGCGCTCAATTTTAATGGCTGGGACGGAGGGATTCGAACCCCCAACAGCCGGCACCAAAAACCGGAGTTCTACCGTTGAACTACGTCCCAATGTGTGGTGTTGCCCAAAAGCAACTCGTTTAGTTTACCTAATCTGCGAGGGCATCGCAAACGCCATCGAGCAGGCGTACGGCGAGTGTCTGCGCGTCGCTGGCCGTGAAGGTGCCGTTGTAGCGCGTCATGCCCGTGAGCTCAATGCGAATGCGAGCCGGCTTCTGCTGCGCGGCGACATTGGCAGTGCGGATGCGCTGGGCCAGGTTGTGGCACTCGGCGAGGGCAATCGTGGCGCGCGGTGCGGCGTCGGCGGGCAGCTCGTCGCTTGCGATCTCGAGCACCAGGTCAACGTCGGTTGGGACCTCGGAGTCGCAGAGCATCATGCCGCTGTTGTCGGTCGTTGCCGTGGCGATATTCCACATGCGCGACGCAACGCTGCGTGCGATGGGGTCCTCGCCGATAACGGCGATCTGGAAGCGCTCGAGCACGTTGGCGGCGCGAGCAAAACCGATACGGGACTCGGCTTCGGTGACCGAGGGCTTGCCCTCCCACACATGGTGCAGGCGGTTGATGTAGGCGTAGGTGTCCTGGAAGGCCATGCCGTCGGCAAACAGGCCGACATTTTCCTGGAACTGCTGCAGGGCGGCCTCGGTATGCGGGCCAAAGTAGCCGTCGTCTTCGCCACAGGCAAAGCCCAAAACGTTGAGGGCGCGCTGCAGGGCCTGCACATCGGCGCCATGGAAATTGGGCATGCGCAGATAGAGGGTGCGGTCGCCCAGCTTATACGAAGCGTCTACAAGGGCGCTCCAACAGGGGATATCGACGGCATGACCGGCAGCAAGGCCGCTGTCGAGCCTGAAGGTGCTGACGGCCTGCTCAGTGGTGGCTCCAAAGTGCTTGTCGGTGACTTCGGCGGCATCAATCGTGTAGCCGAGCTGCAGGAGACGAGACTGCACGTCCTCGACGGCTGCTCCTTGCATGCCCGTTGTAATAGGTTCCATGAACGAACCCCTTTCGGCGTACCATTCGTACTATTTGAGCGTCTGTCGGATAGACAACGCAAAGGGATGCATAAACATGCACTCAACAGTGTAGCAAGTTGTGCCCAAATACGCTGCTGACAGGTTTTATAACCCCCGTTAGTTAAGGCGCTCCACAAAGAAATCTGCCATGGAGAGGAACAGCTCGCGTGCGTGCGGATCAAGCTCAACGTTTTCGATGGCCGCTTTGGCCTTAGCGGTCAGGTCGAGCGCGTAAGTGTGGGCGTAATCGATAGAGCCGGCCTCTTGGAAGATCTCCACGGCGCGTGCGAGCTGCGCGGGATCATCGGTGCCCGAGGAAAGAATCGCCTCGACCTCGTCGTGGTGGCGCTCATCAGAGAGGGCATGTACGGCGACAAGCGTGCGCTTGCCCTCGGTGATGTCGGTGCGGAAGTCCTTGTTGGCGGCTTCCTTAGTGCCGACAAGGTTGAGCAGGTCGTCCTGAATCTGAAAGGCAAGGCCCGTGTGCAGGCCAAAGGCGCGCAGCGCTTCGATTTGCTTATCGCTGCCGCCGCCGATAATGGCTCCGGCGGCAAGCGGCGTGGCTCCGCTGTAAAACGCGGTCTTGTGCGTCGCCATGTCCAGGTAGTCATCAACCGAGATATCAAAGCGCCCGTCACGGACCCAACCCAGGTCGAGTGCTTGACCCTCGATGGTGCGGACGATCATCTCGGTAAGCTCGTGGAGCACGCGCAGCTTCACGTCGGACTCCAGCGTAGGGTCGTCGAGAACCGTCTTGGTGACCATGGTGAGCGCCAGGTCGCCACAATTGATGGCAAGGCCCGTGCCCTCGGTAAGGTGCATGCAGGGCTTGCCTCGACGAAGCTGTCCGTTGTCGGCGATGTCGTCGTGGATCAGCGCGCCCGACTGGAAATGCTCGATGGCCGCCGCGGCGCTGCGGGCGCTCTCAAAGCTACCGCCCACTGCGGTTGCGGCGAGCATACAGATAAGCGGGCGGTGGCGCTTGCCGGCGTTGGCCGTAAAAGCCGAGAGCGGCGCATACAGGTAGCGCTCGATATCGGCAGAGGTCGCCTGTCCGTCAAAGAACGTGGCCAGATAGTCGTTAATCTGGTCAAAGTGCTGGGCTAAAAAGCTGGTAAACGGACTGGACACGGGTTCTCGCATTCTTTCTTAGGTTGCATCGTTGCGGTGTGCAGATACCATATTGCCACATTGGAGTTGCCGACGCGTCTGTTTTGGCGATTTGGGGAAACGGGACGCGTGCGCGTGCCGGCTGCTTATATAAGCCTAAAGTGCTCGAGCGCCTTGACGACGCCATCTTTGTCGACCGAGTCGGTGATGTAGTCGGCGCGCTTTTTAAGATAGTCCGGCGCATTGCCCATGGCGATACCGACATCGACGGCGTTCATCAGCGAGACGTCATTGCTGGCGTCGCCGATGCCGTATACGGTTCCGTGGTGGGGATCGAGGGCGTCGAGTACAGACTGGATGCCCCCGCGCTTCGTGCATTCGCGGGGCGAGATTTCGGTTACCTCGAGTTCGAGCTCGTTAAAGCACAGCAGCGGCTCAAGTGCCTTATCTTGAGCGATGCGGCTGGCGAGCGATGTAGACATCAAGATCTTGTAGACACTGTAATGTTGCAGCTGCGTGACTGCGTCGCCCAGGGTGCGCGCGTATCCGGGAGCATCGGGGGCATCGGCACTCATGCGCACGACGCCGTTGAGGCCCTCAAAGCGGATGACCTCGCCCGATTGCTCAAGGTAGGGGGCAAGACGCTGCAGCATACTGGGCGTCATCGACAGATCGCGAATTGCGTTTCCGTTGATCTCGGCGTAACCGCCCGCAAGACAGACGATGCCGGTCCAGGGCAGCTCAAGAAGTTTGGGGTGGATGCAGCTGAGGGTGCGTCCTGTGCAGATGAAGGCCATGTTGCCGTTTGCAACGAAATCGCGGATGGCCTGCGAGACCGCCTCGTTGGGATAGGGGGACAGGTCACGCTCGCTCTCGGGAAGCTCTTGTGCCACTCGAGGGTCTTGCCAGGCGAGCGTTCCGTCGATATCGAAGAAGCAAATATCGCCGCGCTTATGGGCTGCGCTGGCGGCAGGGGAGGCCGAGGTGGTGGGCACAAATCCCGGCTCGAGGCCCATGATCTGGTCAAAATGCTCTTTAACGCGGGGAACGGAGATGCCGATGATCACCTGGGCGGTCTTGCCCGTAATGATGAGGCCCTTGGCGCCCACCGCGACAAACGACGCGTTATCTGCAACGATGGAAGGGTCTGCGACCTCGACGCGCAGACGCGTGGCGCAGTTGGTTGCGCCCACGATGTTGCCAACGCCACCTAAAAGCTGAATTACCCGCTCAGCGAGGACGTGATCTTGATCGGATCGACTATTGACCTCGTCATTGGGGGATTGCTCTTTGGCAAAGTCGTTTCCCGTTAAACAATCGATTGCCGCGCGATTGGCGACATGATCCTCGCGGCCCGGTGTCTTAAGGTCATAGACCAAGATGAGCGCTCGAAAACTAACAAAAAAGATGAGGCTAAAGGCAAGGCCGATACCGAGCGCCAAAAGATAGGCACCGGCATGCGTGCGCATGAGCGGAATAAAGTTGAAGGCTGCCATCTCCATGAGGCCGCCCGAGAAGATGCCGACGATGCCAAAGAGATTCATGGTTGTGGCAAGGCAAGACGATAAGACGGCATAGAGAAAAAAGAGCCCGGGGTGGGTGAACATAAAGAGAAACTCGAGTGGCTCGGTAACGCCGCAAACCACCGAGGCGATGATGGCGGGAACAAGGATGACCCTGAGGCCGGCGCGGCGCGCTGGTTTTGCGGTGGAGTAGAACGCGGCTGCGATGGCGGGAAGGCCAAAGAGCTTGACCCAGCCGGTGGCGGTAAAACCGGCCCACGGCGCAAGTTCATTAAGGGGGCGCGTGCTATGGGAGAGGATGGGGAGCAAGCTGCTCCACGTGGTGTAGATGCCGTCGTTAATGACCAGGTTGTCGTAGTAGATCGGCATGTAGAGCAGGTGGTGCAGCCCCATGGGCTCGAGCGCTCGCTCCAAAAACACAAAGATGCCCACGCCAAAGGGGCCGACGCTCGTAAGTGCATGGCGCAGCGTTTCGGTCATTGCGTATACGGAGGGCACGATGGCGGCCGAGATAGCGGCAAGGGCAAACACGGCAAAAAAGCTGATGAGGTAGACCAGCGAGGAGCCCGAGAAGGTGCCGAGCCAATCGGGAACCTTGGCATCGTAGAAGCGGTCATGGATGGCGACGACGGTTGCCGATACCGCCAGCGGGCCGATAATGCCGGTGTCGAGCGTCTTGATGCCGTCGATGACGGTGATACCGCTGGCGGAGGTCAAAGATGACGGGTACTCAAGTCCAAGGTTGTCTCCGCTCAGCTTAATGATCTCGCTCAAAAAGAAGCAGTAGGCAAAATAGGCGACGAGAGCCTCGAGGCAGCAACGAGCCGGTTGTTTTTGGGCAAGACCGATGGGCAGCGCTACGGCAAAAAGGAGCGGGAGGCGTTTAAAGACCGTCCACGAGCCGCGCTGGATGATGGTCCAAAAAACGTACCAAGGGGTTCCGTATACGGCGAGATCGCCGACGATGTCCGCAGTCGTTGCGAGAGCGGAGACGCCGACCATGAGGCCTGATATAGAAAACAGCATGGCGGGAGCGAACATTGCCCCGCCAAAGCGTTGGATTTTTTGCAGCATGTTCTGCCTTCCGAATATCGAGGCGCGTTGCGCGTGGGGAAACGTTTAAACAATGGATTCATTGTAGAGGACCAGACGATTGTCGTACCGGTAGTTTTGAGCGAAACCGATTTGGGCATGACAGAAACCGTCAACGGTTAAATCCTGTCGCTTTACCGATATTCGGTTTAAACAACTTTAAGAAATGCTATCGTGCCTAGCCGGAAATGAACAATATAGAGGTGAAACAATGCCAAAAGCGATATACGAAGGAATCTATCGAGAAATACGCTCGCGCATCATTAATGGGACCTATGCGTTTCAGGAGATGCTGCCAACCGAAGCCGAGCTGACCGCGGAGTTCGGATGCACTCGCAATACCGTCCGTCGCGCCTTGGGTATGCTGTCCGACGGGATGTTTGTGCAGCCCATACACGGCAAAGGCGTGCGCGTTATTTGGCTTAAGGGCGAAACCGACATGTTGGGCGCGCTCGAAGAGGTTGAGTCGTTTGGCGAGTTTGCAAAGCGCAACAATGCCGTTGCATCGACGGACGTTAAGTCTTTTGAACATCTGGTCTGTACCGAGCAACTCTCTCGTCACCTGGGCTTTAAGGTGGGCGAGGAGTTGATTCGCGTGGTGCGCGTCCGTAGCCTTAACGGTAGCGCTCGCCAGGTGGACCACGGCTATTTTCTGGAGTCGATCGCCAAAGGCCTGACGCCCGAGATCGCCGCAAAGTCAATTTACGACTATCTGGAGCACAAACGCGGCGTCAAAGTGATGGCGAGTCGCCGTACGGTGAGCGTCGAGCTTGCCAACGATGAGGACTGCAGCTATCTTGACCTTGGCAAATACAACTGTGTCGCCGTCATGGAGAGCCAGTCGTACACCTCGGACGGCATCTTGTTCGAGGTCACGCATGCCCGCACGCATCCCGAGATCTTCCACTACCGCGTCAACTCCAAGCGATAACCGGCTAGCTCGCAGCCTGACGAGACTCATGCCCTCAAAGAGAAAACGCCCGGTCAAACCGACGATGCATCGGCTTGACCGGGCGTTTTATCTGCATTCGATAACAAATAATTGTTTATACAAAACTTGTCAAGTATCAAGTTGAAATTACCGTTCACCGATGTTTTTCTACCGCTCTAGTAATACTTGTTCAAACAACTAGCCAAATAGCGTATTGTACAAATCAGCAAAAGGGGCAAAGTCCCCGAGCCAATCTCCGAAGGCGGCGGCAAAGGGTGCCGCCACGGTGTGAAAGGGTGGATTGTAATGAAGAACGAAATGAGCAGAAGGCAGTTCCTGGGCTTTGCTGGTTCCGCGGCTGCGGTTCTTGGTCTGGGTCTCGTGGGCTGCGGTGGTTCTGCCGGCTCCGGCTCCTCTGCTTCTGGTGACGCTGCCGAGGTCTACTTCCTCCAATTCAAGCCCGAGGTCGACAAGGAGTGGAAGGAGATCGCCAAGGCCTATAAGAAGGAGAAGGGCGTCGAGGTCAAGATCGTGACCGCTGCCTCCAACACCTACGAGGAGAAGCTCAAGTCCGAGATGTCCAAGAGCTCCGCTCCGACCCTGTTCCAGGTCAACGGCCCCACCGGCCTTAAGAACTGGAAGGATTACTGCGCCGACCTGTCCGATACCAAGCTCCGCGGTGAGCTCATTGACGACTCCCTGGCTCTGCAGTCCGATGGCAAGGATCTGGGTATCGACTGGGTCCAGGAGAGCTACGGCATCATCTACAACAAGCAGCTGCTCGAGAAGGCTGGCTACAAGGCCGAGGACATCAACTCCTTCGACAAGCTGAAGGCTTGTGCCGACGACATCCAGGCCCGCAAGGACGAGCTTGGCATTGAGGGTGCCTTCACTTCTGCTGGCATGGATGACTCCTCCAGCTGGCGCTACACCACCCACCTCGCCAACCTCCCGCTCTACTACGAGTTCGAGAAGGAGCACAACCAGGAGGACGACGAGATCAAGGGCGAGTATCTCGACAACTTCAAGCAGATTTTCGACCTGTACATCACCGACTCCACCTGCGATCCTTCGCAGCTTGCCTCCAAGACCGGCGACGACGCCACCAACGAGTTCGCAACCGGCAAGGCCGTCTTCTATCAGAACGGCTCCTGGGCTTACGCTGACCTCACCAAGGCCGGCATGACCGATGATCAGATTGGCATGATGCCCATCTACATCGGTGTCGACGGCGAGGAGAACCAGGGCCTGTGCTCCGGCGGCGAGAACTACTGGTGCGTCAGCTCCCAGGCTTCCGAGGATGCCCAGAAGGCCACCGAGGACTTCATGTATTGGTGCGTCACTTCTGACACCGCCACCAGCATCATCGCTGACAAGATGGGTCTGACTGCCCCGTTCAAGAGCGCCAAGGAAACCACCAACGTCTTCTCGCAGCAGGCCGTCGCCATGGCCAAGGACGGCAAGAAGACCGTCGCTTGGGACTTCGTTTACATCCCCTCTGAGGAGTGGAAGAAGAACCTCAAGCAGGCTCTGATCGCCTATGCTGCCGACAACAGCAAGTGGGACGGCGTCAAGAACGCCTTCGTCGATGGCTGGAAGACCGAGAAGGCTGCTTCCGAGTAAGTAGTTGCTGCCCAAGCTATCTGATTAGCGACAGGGGGCGGGCAGACGTTGGTTTGCCCGCCCCCTGCATATTGAAAGGACCCTTCTATGGGCAAAGCACTCAAGCGCTGGTGGCCGCTCTTTATGCTGCCCACGTGCCTGGCGTTTATGATCGGGTTCGTGATTCCCTTTATCCAGGGTTTCTATCTCTCGTTCTGCCAGTTTATTACCATCAACAACACGCACTTTGTCGGTATCGAGAACTACGTGCGCGCACTGTCCGATTCGCAGTTTGCCACGTCGTTCTTCTTTACCGTGGCGTTTGCCTTCCTGTCGACGGTGCTCATCAACGTGATCGCCCTCGCCATCGCGCAGGCGCTCACCCGCAAAGCGCTCAAGGGCACCAACATCTTCCGTACGATCTTCTTTATGCCTAACCTTATCGGCGGCATCGTGCTGGGCTACATCTGGCAGATTCTGATCAACTGCCTGCTCTCCAACGTGGGCGCCCAGCTCATCGCCCTTAACTCTGCTGCTGGCTTCTGGGGCCTTATCATCCTGACCCTGTGGCAGCAGGTCGGCTACATGATGATCATCTACATCGCTGGTCTGCAGTCCATTCCGTCCGACTACATCGAGGCCGCCAAGGTCGACGGTGCCACGGCATGGCAGACGTTTTGGAAGGTTAAGATCCCTAACCTGATGCCGACCATCACCATCTGCCTGTTCCTGTCCATCACCAACGGCTTTAAGCTGTTCGACCAGACCCTCGCCCTTACCGGCGGCGCCCCCGCGCACTCCACCGAGATGCTAGCCCTGAACATCTACAACCCGTTCAATACACGTGCCGGTATCTCATAGCAGGGCATTGGCCAGGCCAAGGCAGTCATCTTCTGCATCCTTGTCGTAGCCATCTCCATGATTCAGCTTAAGGCCACGAGGTCCAAGGAGGTGCAGCAGTAATGAAACGCGATAAGGTTATCAACCGCGCGCTCTCAATCTTCTTTACGATTCTGTCGCTCGCGTGGATCTACCCCGTGTTCATGATCGCGCTCAATTCCTTTAAGAAAGCGACCGCAATCAGCACCACCACAGCGTTCGATCTGCTCACGCCCGAGACGTTCAACGGCCTTGCAAACTACTTGCACGCTCTTAACGAGCAGGGCTTTGCCTCGGCATTTATGTACTCGCTCATCATCACGGTCACGTCGGTCGTGCTGATTTTGGTGTGCTGCTCCATGTGCGCTTGGTATGTGGTTCGTGTCAACAACAAGATCTCGAACTTCTTCTATTACCTGTTCGTCTTCTCGATGGTCGTACCCTTCCAGATGCTCATGTTCACGCTGTCCAATTTGGCGGACCGCATCGGCTTCAACACGCCGTTCAACATCTGCTTTATCTATCTGGGCTTTGGCGCGGGCCTGGCGGTCTTTATGTTCGCCGGCTTTGTAAAGAACATCCCGCTCGAGATCGAGGAGGCGGCCATGATTGACGGCTGCAACCCGGTCCAGGTGTTCTTTAAGATTGTCCTTCCCATCATGAAGCCCACCTATCTTTCGGTCGGCATCCTCGAGACCATGTGGGTCTGGAACGACTATCTGCTGCCCTACCTCACCCTCGACTCCACCAAGTACAAGACCATTCCTATCTTGATCCAGTACTTCCGCGGCGGCTACGGCCACGTCGAGCTCGGCCCCATGATGTCCTGCATCATGATGGTCGTTATCCCCATCGTCATCATGTACATCCTCTGCCAGAAGTACATCATCGACGGCGTGGTGGCGGGTGCCGTCAAGGGCTGATGCCGTAACTGTTTTGCAAGTTTCTGCGGCGCCCCTCAGCGCGGCGCCGCATATCGAAAGGTAAAGACATGGCCGAGATCGTTCTCAAACATGTTCAGAAGGTGTATCCCAACAACGAGTCCAAAAAGAAGGGCTTCTTTGGCAAAAAGAAGAAGACCGAGGAGAAGAAGCACAACCTCAAGGTTACCGAGGACGGCGTGCTCGCGGTGGAGGACTTTAATCTCACCGTGCATGACCAGGAGTTTGTCGTTCTCGTTGGCCCGTCTGGCTGCGGCAAGTCCACGACGATGCGCATGGTCGCTGGCCTGGAGGACATCACTTCGGGCGACGTGCTCATCGACGGCAAGCGCGTCAACGACGTGGCGCCCAAGGACCGCGACATTGCCATGGTGTTCCAGAGCTATGCTCTGTACCCCAATATGACGGTGTACGAGAACATGGCGTTTACGCTTGAGCTCAAGAAGGTCCCCAAGGACGAGATCGACCGTAAGGTTCGCTCTGCTGCCGAGATCCTGGGCATTACCGAATACCTCGACCGTAAGCCCAAGGCGCTTTCGGGCGGCCAGCGCCAGCGTGTCGCCATCGGCCGCGCCATCGTGCGTGATCCTAAGGTCTTCCTGATGGACGAGCCGCTGTCCAACCTGGACGCCAAGCTGCGTAACCAGATGCGTGCCGAGCTCATCAAGCTGCGCCACGAGATCAAGGGCACGTTCATCTACGTCACCCACGACCAGACCGAGGCCATGACCCTCGGCGATCGCATCGTGGTCATGAAGGACGGCGTCGTCCAGCAGATCGCCACTCCGCAGGAGGTCTTCAACCATCCCGCGAACATCTTCGTCGCCGGCTTTATCGGCGTGCCGCAGATGAACTTCTTCGATGCCCAGCTGGTGCGCTCGGGCAACGGCTTTACCGTCAAGACCGAGGACATGAACGTGGCGCTCGCCCCCGAGACCTGCGCTCAGCTTGCTCTCAACTGGGACGGCGGCGACGTGAAGGAGATTACGGCCGGCGTGCGCCCCGAGCAGATTCTGCTTGCCGACGAGGACGAGGAGGGCGCGCTCCAGGGTACCGTCGAGGTGACCGAGCTCATGGGTTCGACCGAGCATGTCCACGTGACCGCTCCCGATGGCCAGTTCGTCTTGATCATTCCCGTTGTTGACCTTGAGGCCAAGGGTGCGCTCAAGGCTGGCGATCCCATTTGGTTCAAGTTCGAGAAGAACGCGACCCATCTCTTCGATAAGGTGTCTGGCAAGAACCTTATTTAGGCCCGGTGCACCCAGGCCCTCCCTTTGGGCGACTGCGGTATTGCCATCCTTTTGCCGCGGTCACATATAAGGCTCCCCTCCCGTCCACTGGGCGAGAGGGGAGCCTTTCTTTGTGCCGGGCTGTCTATCTGTCAGTTTGTCTTGATCTGTAACAGGAGGAGGGCCAAATTGGGCCTAGATGTTACAGATTTAGACAGCGTCGAGCTGCCTGTCCTTTCATCTCGATCTGTAACACGAAGGACTGATTTCGGCAGTTACCTGTTACAGATTGAGATTGTTTTAGCCGCCTTGCCCGTCTGTCTCATTCTGTAACAGGTAGACCCGATTCCGGCGGTTATCTGTTACAGATTGAGATAGTTCATCGGGACAATTTCGTTTGTCTCGATCTGTAACAGGTAGACTCAATTTTGACGGCTAGATGTTACAGACCGAGATTTTATGGTCGAGGCAGGCCATGGGCAACACAGGGACACAAAAAAACGGAGCCGCGTTGCCGCGACTCCGTTTTCAAGAGGATGGGTAAGGGAAGCGAATTAGCTCAGGTGCCAGATCTCGTCGTTGTACTGAGAGATTGTGCGGTCGGACGAGAAGGTGCCGGCGTTGGCGATGTTGATCAGCGCCTTGCGCATCCAAGCGTCCTGGTCCTCGTAGTCGGCTAGCACGCGCTCCTTGGTCTGGATGTACTCCTCAATGTCGAGCAGGGCCATAAACCAGTCCTTGCCCTTAATGTCGTCGTGCAGGCGCTGCAGGCGCTCGGCGTTGCCGGTCGCCATAAAGGCCGGGTTGGTGATGAAGTCCACCAGCAGTTTAATGCCGGGCTTGCAGTAGAGCGCACCGGCGTTGTAGGTGCCGTCGGCGTAGAGCCGCTCGACCTGTTTGGACGAGGCACCAAAGGTGTAGATGTTCTCGTCGCCCACGAGCTCGGCAATCTCCACGTTGGCACCGTCGAGCGTGCACAGGGTCAAAGCGCCGTTGAGCATGAACTTCATGTTAGAAGTGCCGCTCGCCTCCTTGGAGGCCAGGCTGATCTGTTCGGAGATGTCGGCGGCGGGAATCACGCGCTCGGCGGCGGTGACGTTGTAGTTCTCGATCATGACGACCTGCAGGTAGGGAGCCACGTCGGGGTCGTTGGCAATCCACTGGGAAAGCGTCAGGATCAGATGGATGATGTCCTGGGCGATAGTGTAGGCAGGCGCTGCCTTGCCGCCAAAGATGATGGTGACGGGGTGCTTAGGTTTGTTACCGTTCTTGATGTCGAGGTACTTCCAGATGATGTAGAGCGCGAGCATCTGCTGGCGCTTGTACTCGTGGATACGCTTGACCTGAACATCGATGATGGCGTTGGAGGGGATCGTCACACCCTGCTCGAGCGCCATGAACTGGCGCATGATGGTCTTTGCCTCGGTCTTGGTGGCGGCCAGGCGCTCAAGAATACTCTTATCGTCGACGAAGTCGGCGAGCTTGCTCAAGTCGCCGGTGCTGCGCCAATCGGTACCGATCACATCGTCGAGCAGGCTGGCGAGCGCGGGGTTGGCTCCCTGGATCCAGCGGCGGAAGGTGATGCCGTTGGTCTTGTTGGAGAACTTCTCGGGGTAGATTTCGTAGAACGGATGAAGCTCGGTGTCCTCCAGGATTTTGGTGTGGAGTGCAGCGACGCCGTTGATGGAGAAGCCAAAGTGGATGTCCATGTGGGCCATGTGGACGGTGTCGTATTCGTCGATGATGGCAACGCGCGGGTCGTCGTGCTCGGCCTTTGCGATCTCATCGAGCTTGACGATAATGTCGGCGATGGCAGGGGAGACCTTTTGCAGGCTGGTGAGCGGCCACTTCTCGAGCGCCTCGGCAAGAATCGTGTGGTTAGTGTAGGCGACCATGGAGCGTACGATGGTCACGGCCTCGTCAAACTCGATGTCGTGCTCGGTGGTGAGCAAGCGAATGAGCTCGGGGATGACCATGGTGGGGTGCGTGTCGTTAATCTGGACCACGGCGTAGTCGGCCAGATCGTGTAGGTTGCTGCCGCGCTCGATGGCCTCGTCGATCAGGAGCTGGGCGGCGTTGCTCACCATGAAGTATTCCTGGTAGATGCGAAGCAAGCGGCCCTGCTCGTCGGAATCGTCGGGGTAGAGGAACAGGGTGAGGTTCTTGGCGATCTCGGTCTTGTCGAAGTCGATGGAGCTGCCGGGTACCAGGCCGTCGTCGACGCTTGTCAGGTCGAACAGGCGCAGGCGATTCTTAGCGGGCTGGCCGTAGCCGGGCACGTCGATGTTGACGAGCTTGGAGGTAACGGCAAAGTCGCCGAACTCAACAGTGTAGGAGCGGTCGTCATCGATCAGGATATCCTGCTCGCCGAGCCATTCGTCGGGGACGGCCTTCTGCTGATTGTCGACAAAGCGCTGACGGAACAGGCCGTAGTGGTAGTTGAGGCCCACGCCGTCGCCGGTCAGGCCCAGCGTGGCGATGGAATCCAGGAAGCACGCGGCCAGGCGGCCCAGACCGCCGTTACCGAGCGACGGCTCGACCTCAAACTCCTCAATCTTATTGAGGTCGTGGCCCGCGGCGGTGAGCTGGTCCTTAACCTCGTCATAGATGCCGAGGTCGATCATGTTGTTGATGAGCAGCTTGCCGATCAAGAATTCGGCGGAGATGTAATAGAGCTTTTTCTTGCCATTGTTGAGCGGGCAGGCGGCTGAGCGCTCCTGCACGAGCTTAACGAGCAGTTTGTAAATGCGACGGTCATCGAGCTGCTCGAGCGAGATGCCAAAAGACTGCTCGGCGAGTTCTGCGAGATCGATACGGGGCATGTTTCCTCCTGTAATGGGTTGATTACATGTCTGCAATTCATAAGAATCCCGCGCGAGGGGATTGGGGTGGCCTCGCGCGGGAAAAGCGGTCGCGTCCGCACGGTGGGGTGGGGTCGGACGCGGTGGCTCCTATTGGGGAAGCTCGATTTCGGCTTCCGACGGGATGCGGAAGTAGGTCTCAGTCCAGTCGGTAAGCTTGTGCTCGAGCTCGCGGGTGATGGCGCCAGCGAGCATACGCCAGGTCCAGTTGCCGCCTAGGGTGGCAGGGGTGTTGATGCGCGCCTCATTGCCCAGGTTAAGCAGGTCCTGCATGGTGTAGATGCAGGTATCGCTCACGCTGGCGGCGATGGTTCGGTTGAGCGCGTCGGCTATGGACTCGCCTGCCTGCTGGTGGGTGTACAGGGCAGCCTGCTCGCGCTGACGCGGAGTGGCCGTACCCTCGAACCAACCGCGCGCCGTCTCGTTGTCGTGCGTGCCTACATAGGCGACGGTATTGGCGATGTAGTTATGCGGCAGGTAATACGAGTTGGTGCCCTCAAAGGCAAACTGCAAGATCTTCATGCCGGGGAAGCCCGAGGTGTCGCGCATATCGATGACGCCGGGGGTAAGGAAGCCCAGGTCCTCAGCGATAATAGGCAGCGTGCCGAGCTTTTCCTCGAGCGTCTTGAAGAACTTGAGGCCGGGGCCCTGCGTCCACGAACCGTAGGACGAATCGGGTGAGGAGAACGGCACCTCCCAATAGGCCTCAAAGCCACGGAAGTGGTCCAGACGGATAACGTCATACATGTTGAGTGCGGCGCGGATGCGGTCTTCCCACCAGGAGAAGCCGTCTGCTTCCATGGCATCCCAGTCATAGATGGGATTGCCCCAGTACTGGCCGGTGGCGGAGAACTGATCGGGCGGTGTGCCGGCGACACTGACGGGGTTGCCGTTGGCGTCGATCTTAAAGAGCTCGGGGCTTGCCCACATCTCAACGGAGTCGCGCGAGACGTAGATGGGCAGGGCGCCGATGATCAGGATGTCGCGCTCGTTGGCGTATGCCTTGAGTCGGCTCCACTGACGGTCGAAGAAGTACTGCGTCATCTGGTGGTAGAGCATGCGCGCGGGATGGGCGGCGCAGACCTTGGCGGATGCTTCGCCGCGGGTACGGAGCTCTGCGGGCCGCTCCCAAAATGCCTTGAGACCGCACTCCTCCTTGACGGTCATGAACTCGCAGTAGGGAATGAGCCAGTCTTCGTTGGTTTGGACAAAGTCGTCGAAATCGGCTGGCTTGTTGGAGGCGAAGCGTTCGGCGGCACGGTCGAGAATCTGGCGGCGACCGCTAAAAATCGCGCCATAGTCAACGTTGTTGGGGTCGGAGCCCAGATACACACCGTCGATATCGCGCTGCTCCAGATACCCTGCTTCGATAAGCTCGGCAAAGTCGATGAAATTGGGGTTGCCCGCACGGGCCGAGAATGACTGATAGGGTGAGTCGCCATAGCTCGTCGTCGTAAGGGGCAGAATCTGCCAATAATGTTGTTTGCACGAGACGAGGAAATCGACAAAGTCGTAGGCATTCCAGCCAAAGCCGCCGATGCCGTACGGTCCGGGCAGGGACGAGATGGGCATGAGAATACCGCTTGCACGCTCCATGGATGTGCTCACCAACCTTCTTGTTGTGGGATCGGCCTGCAGATGGGTGAACAGCCCGTCCCGAGTTTTAAAGTCGATGTTCCTATTGTAGAACATGTTGTTTAAACATGTATAGGCGAGATTAAAAAGTTGGCCCATTTTCGGTAAATGGTTACGCGCCATGAAAAAAGCCCCGGTCTCACATCGTGAGACCGGGGCAAGAACGGTATGTAGGTTTTTTGCTACTCGGCGTCGGCGAAGCCGTTGGGGTTGTGGCTCTGCCAATTCCAGCTGTCGCGGCACATGTCCGCGATATCGTACTGGGCCTTCCAACCCATCATGCGCTCGGCCTTGGAGGCATCGCACCAGTTGGCGGCGATATCGCCGGCACGGCGCTCGCGAATCACGTAGGGCAGCTCCTTGCCGCATGCCTTGGAGAAGGCGGCGACGACCTCGAGCACCGAGGTGCCGGTGCCGGTGCCCAGGTTAAAGATCTCGACGCCGGTTTTGCCATTCATCCAGTTGAGGGCGGCAACGTGACCAGATGCCAGGTCGCACACGTGGATGTAGTCGCGCACGCCGGTGCCGTCGGGGGTGGGGTAGTCGTTGCCAAAGACCTGAACGGCCTCGAGCTTGCCCACGGCGACCTGGGCGACATAGGGAACCAGGTTGTTGGGGATGCCCTTGGGGTCCTCGCCGATCAAGCCTGACGGATGGGCACCGATGGGGTTGAAGTAGCGGAGCAGTACGACGTCCCACTCGGGGTCGGCGGTGTGGACATCCATGAGGATCTGCTCAATCATCCACTTGGTCCAACCATAGGGGTTGGTCGCGGGCTTCTTGGGATCTTCCTCGGTGACAGGCGGATTGTCCGGATCGCCGTAGACGGTCGAGGAGCTCGAGAAGATGATGGACTTGCAGCCATGGTTGCGCATGACGTCAATGAGCACCAGGGTGTTCTCGATATTGTTGTGGTAGTACTCGACGGGTTTGCTCACCGATTCGCCGACGGCCTTAAAGCCGGCGAAGTGGATGACGCGGTCGATCTGGTGGGTATCGAAGATCTTGTTCATCGCATCGCGGTCGAGTACGTTGGCCTCGTAGAAGGTGAGGTTCTTGGCGGCCTCGTCGCCCACGATGGTCTTGACGCGGTCGATGGCGACGGCGCTGGAGTTGGAGAGGTCATCGACGACGACGACCTGGTAGCCGCCCTCGAGCAGCTGAACGACAGTGTGGGAACCGATGAAGCCGGCACCGCCGGTAACGAGGACGCAGGTGTCTTTGGGGTCGAGTGCTTGGGACATGTAGTCTCCTATCGAATCAGGAACACTTCTTGAGGGGAGTATAGCGCAGCTAGGTGCAGTGCAACTGTTTGACACAATGAAGAGCAGAGCAGTGATAACGTACTCATAGGACGGGAATGTATAACGGTTCATGGTAGTTCCAGGCTGTTCACATGCCGCCGGCCGTGCGGTTTTCTGCCGTTCGTGGAAATCGTTGGGATGCGTCGGATGTACGGTAATATGTATGTCTTGAGCGACATATAAACAAAACATGTAACGGAGTACATATGTCACCAAACAGCGATTCCATCTTCACTCAGGAGCTCTCGCGCCGCACCGCCCTCAAGGCCCTGTTCGGTGCCGCTTCTGCTGCAGTTCTTTTTGGCCTGCCTGCCCGCGCCCATGCTGCCGAGGCCAGCCAGGAAACCACCGACAAACTGAATGCCGCCCAGGCCAAGCTCGACGAGGTCCAGGCCCAGCTTGATAGCATCGCTAACGAGTATGCGGCGCTCGCTAACAAGAACGCTCAGACGCTTAACGACATCGAGGGCGTTCAGGGTCAGATCGACGACACCCAGGAGCAGATCGACACCAAGAAATCGGAGCTCAAGAAGAAGCGTAACGAGCTTTCCGATCGCGTGGCGGCAAGCTACAAGTCGGGTGGCACCAACATCCTGTCGTTGCTGCTCGCTTCTGGCTCGTTTGAGGAACTCGTCGCCAACGCGCATTACGTCGAGAAGATCAACAAGAGCGACCGTGACGCCATCGAGGACATCCAGACCATCCAGCAAGAGCTCGATACACAGAAGTCCGAGCTCGAGTCGCAAAAAGCCGACTTGGAGAAGCTCAAGGACCAGCAGACTGCTCAGATGCGGGACATGCAGGCCAAGCAGCAGGAGGTCCAGACGGTTCTGAACGGCCTCTCCGACGATGTCAAGGAGCTCATGGCCCAGCGCGATTCCGAGATTCTTGCTGCCGCTCAGGCCGAGGAGGCTGCCAAGAAGGCTGCCGCTGCCGCGGCTGCCGCAAACAAGAACAATTCCTACTCGGGTGGTTCAAGCTCGGGTGGCGGTTCGTATGCGCCCGGAACTCCGCAACAGAATGCCGGCTCGGGCAAGCAGCAGGCCGTCGTCAACGCTTGCTATTCCACGCCCTCGCCTGGCCAGAACTGGTGCGCGGCGTGGGTCACCAACGTCTTCCGCAACGCTGGCGTTGGTTACTTTGGCGGCAACGCGTGCGACATGTTTAACGCATGGTGTTATAGCTCCGATCGTTCGGCGTTGCAGGTGGGCATGATTGTTGCCGACTCATCGCATAGCGGTACCGGCATGCCGGGTCTAATCTATGGCCACGTGGGCATCTACGTTGGCGGCGGCATCGTTATGAGTAACGAGGGCGCCATCACGTCGAGGTCGCTTGACTCGTTCATTGGGTTCTACGGCACTGGTTCTGGCGTGCGCTGGGGCTGGCTCGGCGGTATTGCGCTGTCGTAAAGCCGACTGGGCCGCGTGCCCGCCCGCAATATATTTGATTGCCTGCTCGGGCAGTCCTGCGCAAGACGAAGGCCACATTAAGTGGCCTTCTTTGCGTGCGGAACTCGCGATCAATCAAATATATTGCGGGCGGGCACGCGGCCCTCTCGGGTTCGGGACGCGACACACCGGACTGGTTTATCTGAATTAAAGAAAGTGAAGGCCCCTTTCGGGGCCTTCTTTTTTATAAGAATTCGCCTACTCGGTGGACTTCGGGTTCTAGGTCTACGCCGAATTGGTCTTTGACAGTTGTTTGGATGTGGCGGATGAGTTCGTCGACGTCGGCTGCGGTGGCGTGGTCGGCGTTGACGATGAAGCCGCAGTGTTTTTCGCTCACCTGGGCACCGCCGACCGCGTGGCCGCGCAAACCGGCGTCCATGATGAGCTTGCCGGCAAAGTGGCCCTCGGGGCGCTTGAAAGTGGAGCCGGCGCTCGGCATGTCGAGCGGCTGCTTGTCCTCGCGGCGCTGACGGTAGTCGTCCATGTCGGCCTTGATCATCGCGGCGTTGCCCGGGGCGAGATTGAAGGTGGCCGAAAGCACGATGAAGCCGTCGTCGGCGATGCGGCTCTTGCGATAACCCAGGTTGAGCTCGTCGACATCGAACTCGATGATATTGCCACTGCCGCGGGTGCCGTCGTCGAGCATGCGAGCGGGCTTGTAGACGCGTACAGATTCCAGCACATCGGCCATGCAGGCACCGTAGGCACCGGCGTTCATGTAGCAGGCGCCGCCGACCGATCCAGGGATACCCGAGATGGGCTCCATGCCGGTGAGGTCGGCCTCGGCTGCTGCCGCGGCGACATCGGAAAGCAAGGCGCCGGCTGCCGCCGTGACGTGCGTGCCATCGACGGTGATGTCGGAGAGGCCTTCGCCCAGCGCTACGACGACGCCGCGGATGCCCTTGTCACCGACGAGTAGGTCGGAGCCGTTGCCCACGATGGTGAGCGGCAGATCGCAGCGATAACAGGTATCGAGCGTGGCGACGAGGCCCTGCTCGGTGTCGGGCGTGACAAAGACATCGGCCGGGCCGCCGATCTTAAACGTGGTGTGCTCGCGCATGGGCTCGCTCATCAGTACGTTGTCCTCGCCAGCAACGCCGGCGAGCGCGCAAAGCAGGTCCTCGTTAAAAAAGTCGTTCTCGTGCATACGAATATCCGCCTTTTGGTGGTTGTTGTCATCAATCGATTGCAATATACCCCACCTGGACGGATTTGGTGCGCTGACGGCGATAAAACAGCCGTCCACCGGATTGGTAAAGTGTTTATCACCGAGGTAGATGGGCAGTCGCTATACTTTCAAGAGATTGAGCGTAAACCCGGAAGGAGCGAGATGGCCAACAAAGTCACCCTCAAGCAGATCGCCCAGGAGGTGGGGCTTTCCCCTTCGTCGGTTTCGCTTGTACTCAATAATCGGCCCTGTCGCATCTCGGAAGAAAACCGCAAGCTCATCAAGGAGGTTGCGGCGCGCAACCACTATGTTCCTAACCAGATCGCGCGCAGCCTGGTCATGCGCGAGTCGCGTACGCTGGGCCTTATCGTTCCCAATATCGAGAGCCGCTTTTTTGCCTCGCTCGCCGGCAGCTTGGAAAAGCGCTGTCGCGAGGACGGCTATGCACTCTTTATTACCAGCTCGGGTGGAAGCGCCGATGACGATCTGGAACTGCTACGCCAGCTGGTGACGCGCGGCGTCGATGGTGTGTTCCTGGTCGTGGGCGACGAGTTCTCCGACGATCGCGCCCTGCGCGAGGAAGTGAGCCATCTGCCTATCCCTGCCGTGATGGTCGACCGCGCCATTGAGGGCCTCGAGTGCGACAAGGTGATGTTCGACCACGAGATGGGTGGCTACATGGCCACCCGCTATCTGATCGAGCAAGGCCACCGTCGCATCGCCTGTCTGGTTAACGCGCGTCGCTCCAATACGGGTCGCAAACGACTCGCCGGTTACGAACGCGCGCTGCGCGAGGTGGGGCTGCCCATCGACGCGCGCCTGGAGTTTGAGAGCGAATATTACATCCCGAGTGCCTATGAGGCCTCGGAGGCTGTGCTTGCAACCGATGCCACCGCCGTGTTCGCAAGCTCGGACAACATTGCCCTCGGTTTGCTCAAGCGCTTGCACGAGATGGGAAAGAGCATCCCGGGCGATATCTCGGTCGTAAGCTATGACAACTCGGCCGCCGACGTTCTCTTTGAGCCAGCGCTGACCGCGATTGAGCAGGACCCTGGTGTCCTCGCGGAGCATGCTTTTGGCTGCATGTCCAAGCGTCTTGCCGGTAGGGGCGGTAGACGTGCCGAAGAGGTCGTTCTGGAGCCGGCGCTTATCGTGAAGGGCAGTGTGCTTGACCTTACCGAATATAGTTAAGCGCACTTGTTTGTTTGCATAGATTGCATGCGGAGTGTCCGCTATTTGCCGGCGGGGCCGGGGGGGAAGGAATATTATTTGTAAAAGAAGGAGGCGGCCAAAAACAAGAAAAAACAAGCGACCGCGCGACCGAAC
>URYW01000018.1 GCA_900552145.1 uncultured Collinsella sp.
GTTGCCGGCCTTGGAGATCGCGCCCCTGCGGTGCTCTCCCCGCTGGAGTGCTCGGAGGGCGTCAGGCCGACCCACGCTGCGAACGGGCGGGCGTTCGACTGGATAGAAAAACGCCCGTCGGCGGTGGTGCCGGCGGGCGCTGCTGTGCGATATGTCGCGTTGTGGGCTTAGTGCCTCATAAAGTGGTATTCGATCACATTGCTGTAGGGGTGACCCGGGCCCACAATGCCCTGTGGGAACAGCGGCTGGTGCGGCGTGTCGGGGTACATCTCTGCCTCGAGGGCAAAGCCGGCGCCCCAGCCATAGTTGGCATCGTCCTTGGCATGCTCGTCGCCCAGCCAGTTGCCGGTGTAGAGCTGCACGCCCGGGGCGGTGGTGTAGTAGTCCAGCTCGCGACCGGTCCACATCTCCTCGACGTGCATCGCGCGGCGCAGATTACGGCCGTACTGATAGCCATCGATACACAGGCAGTGGTCGTAGCCGCGTGCTTGCTTAATCTGCGGGTCGTCGGCTTCCATGCCGGGCGCGACGGGGCGCAGCTCGCGGAAGTCAAACGGTGTACCATCGACCGGAGCAATCTCGCCGGTGGGGATGTTCTGGTCGTTGATGGGCAGGTAGTGGGCAGCGTTGGCAACAAAGAAGTGCTCGCAGTCCATGCCGGCGTTATGGCCAGCAAGGTTAATGTACGTGTGGTTGGTCATGGACACGTAGGTGGCACGGTCGCTCTCGCAGCCATACTCGACACGAAAGACGCCGGTGCGCGTCACGGTAAACACGGCCGTAAAGGTGCGGTTGCCGGGGAGACCCAGCTCGCCATCCTCAAGCGAGGTGGTCATGCGCACGGCATTGTGGACCTCGTCGAGCTCAACATCCCATACGCGCTTGTGCAGGCCGTGCTCAAGATCGCTGTGCAGGTTGTTGACGCCTTCGTTGGCCGGCATATGCCAGTCCGTGCCGTCGATGGTGATCGTGGCACCTGCAGTGCGGTTGGCCACAGGGCCGATGGTTGCGCCAAAGCAGGCGGGGTTGTCAAAGTAATCCTCGAGCTTATCGAAGCCCAGCACCACATCGCGCACGTTGCCGGGAATGTCGGGCACATCGATACCCAGCACGGTGGCGCCATAGTCCATAATGCGAACGCAGATCTCGGGCCCGTTGAGGGTGTAACGATGAACGGGGGTACCGCACGGCGCGGTGCCGAAAAGCTCGGAAGTGATCATTTGGTTCCTAACATCGAGGTATTTCCGACAAACTGTAGCGCGAACAGGCGAGATTATCACTACACCCCACTAAAGCAGGGGGTATTTTTCTCAAAAAAGTGATGATTGGAGCTGTGCGGGCGTTCATTTTTGACGCGCACGAGTCTGATACAATTTGTTCGTTACTGTTTGAATGATATGCGCGCAAAGAACGGCGAGGATTCATCGTGATTAAGGCAGAGCGACAGGATAAGGTTCGGCAGCTGCTCGAGGAACAGGGAACGGTTTCGGTCAAGGAGATTTCGGATGCGCTGGGCGTCTCGGATATGACGATCCGCCGCGACCTGGAGGAGCTCGCGAGTCTGGGTGAGATTGAGCGCGTGCACGGTGGCGCCCGCAGCGCGCAGGGCCGCCCCCATGCCATGCTTCGCCATGAGTACTCACATAGTGAAAAGCGCTCCAAGCATGCCGAGGAAAAGCTGCAGATTGCGCGCCGCGCCGTGGAGCTTATCGAGGAAGGCTCGACCATCTTTTTGGGCACGGGCACCACAGTTGAGCAGATGGCCTCGATGCTGCCGGCGTTTCGCCTGCGCATTGTGACCAATTCGCTTTCGGTGTTTAATCTGCTCGAGGCGCGCGAAGACTGCGACCTGTGCCTCGTGGGCGGTATGTACCGTCGCCGCACCGCAGCCTTTGTGGGGCCAACGGCCGAGGATACCCTGCGTGCGCTGGGCATCGATGCGGCGTTTATCGGCGCCAACGGCATTCTGGATGGCGACGTGTCTACGTCCAATATGGATGAGGGTCGTATCCAGCAGCTCGCCTTTAGCAAGGCAGACTCGCGCTATCTGATCGCCGACTCCAGCAAGATCGGCAAGCGTGACTTCTACACCTTCTGCCGCCTGGAAAGCTTGGACGCCGTGGTGTGCGAGCCGGGCATCGCTGCCGAGGACCGCACTGCCATTGAGGAACACACGCGGGTCATCTGCTAGCTAACGCTGCAGGCGATACTTCTGCCCTCTGCCGACGCCTTCAACTGTAGCCAGGCCCGTCTCAACGAGTTTTTTGAGGATGCGAAGTAGCTTCGAGCGGCTAAAGGTAACTTTGGCCGCAAGCGCACTTGTCGATTGGGGATGCACTTCACTCAGCAGTTCAAATACGGTAAGATCGTCGCCTTCGAGCCCGGGGTTATCCATGAGTAGGGGAAGTGTGACCACAATAGCGTTGTCCGAAACTTGAAAACGAGGCTTTTTGATGCTGTCTTTATAGGTGTCTCGAATTCGCATAATGCCCGTACCGAATGCCTCGATAAGGCCCAGGCGCAAAAAGACTTCGGCAAGAATGCGGTTACGCCTAACGGACAGCATATCGGACAGGTACTCGTCGACAGTCATGCTTGCCGGTAATCCGCCGGGTGAGGCGACTTCTACCCGGTCGTCGAACATCGAGATGCGGATGTGCGCTGGTACATCCCAGGTCCTATGAACGATTGCGTTGGTTATTGCCTCACGGAACGCCTCAAGTGGAATGGGCTCCTTGCGGATTCGTTCCATTCCCTTGATCTCTTCGTAGCAGTACTGAGCTTCGAATAGCTCAAGAGCACTGTCAATTTCAGTTAAAACTGATGCATGCTCAAGGGTCTTGCGCTGCTTAATGAGGTTGATAGTGTCACCAAACACTGCAATGTCGATGCCTGGGAAGCCGTTCTCGTCCGCGAGCAGCTCTGCTGCATTATTGTAGGTCCCGGTCTCATCGAGCAGGCCGAGGGTTTTGAGAGTGTCGGTCGTGAACGACTGAAGCGCTAACTTTGCAGTTAGACGATTCTCTAAAACGGTGAAAGATAGATCTTGCTTGCTTGCCGGGAGCTGTTCAAAGGAGAGATTCTGGCCCTCGAGCACAAGGCGCGAAAGACCTAGGGTATCAACTGGTATAGTCGCTGTGTCATTGCGCTTGTACGCCTTCGAGCGGTATAGATAAGGTTTCGATCTGCCGGGAAAGACCGTAAGCTCAACGGTTGCATCGGGCTCGTTGATTTTTAGGGAGTAATCGGGCTGGGGGATGATCGAATCGTTAATCTTGTTTTCGATATCCAAGCAGGTCTGCTTGGGGTCATCGAGGCCAACGATTTTTCCGGCGTCGTTAATTCCAAATAGGACACGCCCACCCGTGCTGTTTGCATAAGCGGAGACGGTTTTGAGGAACGAATTGGTGACGCTTTCCTTGAACTCAAGATCCTTTGTCTCTTGCATCGTAGTGCTCCGTTTCGCTTTAACTTGACGTGCAAAATGACACGTAAAATTTTACATGGCATTTTGCACGTCAAAATTATGACACGAAAAAATTTGCGCGCCATTTTACGCGTCAACGTGACGCGAAATGACGCGCAAATGCGCTCGGGCCAACCGTTCAGCTTGCAAATTAGATCAGGCGGGCGTAGTCCTGTGATTGATGAAAGATGTGGGCGATATAGATTGTTTCGTGCTCAAACTTGTAGAGGCACACGTAGTTGTTGACGGGAAACGATTGGTAATTACGTGCCGCCAGCTCTTGCATGTGCGAAAGGGGACGTAGGAGCGGCTGCTCGCGAAGCAGATCAAGCTGATATTCAAACTCAGCGACAAAATTGCCTGCTGCACGCGAATTCTTGAGGATTTGAGCAAGGTATCCGACAATACTCTCGTACTCATATCGCGCGCTTTTGAGGATTACGACGTTATAAGTCATATTTGTCTCGTATCGAAGCCGCGAAGGATTCGTAGTCGCTGTAGTCGCCTTGCGACATTTCGTCTTCTGCCAACATCATACGAGACAGCAGTTTTGCCTTGGCGATTTCTTCTTGCATGAGGCGATACTGGTCGCTGCTGATGCAGTGCATGGCCTCGTAGCCGTTCTTGGTTACGGTAACGTCGCGCTCAGACTCAACAAGTGCGGTGAATGTGGCGGTGTCCTTCATGTCTCGGACGGGTACACAAGCGGACATGGGTACCTCCTTTGCGTCGTGACACAATTGTACCACGGTGTGTTCAAGTGACCGGTACCGTCGGATCGTCTCAATCTGTAACAGGTAGGGACCAAAAGCTCGGCTAGATGTTACGGATCGAGATTTTGTCTATCCAGCTATCACCTTTGTCTCGATCTGTAACAGCTGGGGGTGAAAAACTCAACTAGATGTTACAGATTGAGATCTCTCGGCCCAGTCATTCCGTTCATCTTGATCTGTAACAGGTGGGACCGAAAAATTGGTCTACGTGTTACAGATCGAGACGAATGATCCGCTCGAGCCTACCAAAAACAAAAAGGCCGCATACGAACCCGTGGAGGGATTCGCATGCGGCCGACAGGGGGTATGTGGCTGAAGTTAGGCCATGAGCAGGCCGGTCTCCGCGACGTTCTTGTACCAGTACGCGCTCGCCTTGGGATAGCGCTTCTGGGACTCAAAGTCGATGTAGAACAGGCCGTAACGCTTGTTGTAACCGTTGGTCCAGGAGAACTGGTCCTGCAGCGACCACACAAAGTAACCGTCGACGTTCACGCCGCCGTCGATTGCCTTGAGGATCCATGCGAGATGCTGACGCATGTAGTCGATGCGAGGGGCGTCGTCGATAAAGCCGTCCTCGAAGTCGTCCTTATAGCCCATGCCGTTCTCGGTGATGTAGATCTTCTTGTAGTTGGGGTAATCGTTCTTAATGCGGAGCAGCAGGTCGTAGAGCCCCTCGGGATAGATGATCCAGTCCCAATCGGTGGTGGGAACGCCTTCGCGCACGCATGCCTCGCCAACGCCCTTGAGGAACCAGCGCGAGGAGCCCTTGTCGCCGGTGCCATTGTGGTTGATGTCGTTTTCGCCCTCGGCGGCACGCAGGAACTGGCACTTGTAGGTGTTGACGCCCAGGCAATCGTTATAGGGGAGCGCGGCGGTCAGCGCGGCGATGTCCTCGTCGCGGACGTCGAGCTCGCCGCCGGCGATATGGGCCAGCTTGGTCGCAGCCTCCATGGTGTCGGCTGCATAGTGGCCGCGGAAGGTGGCGTCGAGCACCCAGCGGTTGTTGATGACGTCGGCCATGCGAGCTGCCTCGCAGTCGGCGGCGTTGTTGGGGTCGAGGGGATACTTGGGCTCCAGGTTCTGGACAATGCCGATCTCGCCCTCAAAGCCGCCCTCGTGGAAGGCGACGACGGCCTTGGCATGGGCCACCATCATGTTGTGCATGAGCTGGAAGGCCTTGTCCAGGCGGTACTTCTCGCCGTGCGGCCAGTTGCCGACGATGAAGCTGCCCTCGGCGGTCGCGGGAATCTCGTTAAAGGTAAACCAGTGCTTGACCTCGGTGAACTCGGCAAAGCAGAACTTGGCGTACTCGACAAAGGCGTCGATCGTCGTGCGCGTCAGGAAGCCCTCTCCGCCATCCTGGTAGAAGGCCTCGGGCGTATCGAAGTGATCGAGCGTGACATAGGGGATAACGCCGGCTTTGTTGCAGGTGGCAAAGAGCTCGTGATAGAAGGCAATGCCCTCGGGGTTAATCTCACCAGTGCCGTTGGGGAAGATGCGGCTCCAAGCGATGGAGACACGGATGCCGTTGATGCCGAAGCGCTGGCACAGGTCGATATCGACCGGATACTTGTTGTAGAAATCGCTTGCGGGGTCGGGGGAGAAGCGACCCTGAGCTGCCAGGAAATCGTCCCAGGGCACTTTGCCCTTGCCGTGCGTGCGGGTCTCGCCCTCAACCTGGTAAGCGGCGGTGGCGCCGCCAAACACAAAGCCGTCGGGGAACTGCATGGGATTGGTCATGGGTCATCCTTTCTGTGGGATACGAATAGGGAGAGGTGCCCGAACTGGGGATCCGGGCACCAACAGAGGGAGGAACTAGTCGAGGTTCTCGCGGAGCCACTTGATGGCGCCAGCGGGGTCGCGAGTAAGGTCGATATATTCCTTACCGCGCGGGGCGAGCAGCTTAATGCCCAGACGATCGGTGTCGGCCTTCATGTCGTTGTAGTAGCTACGGACCTGCGGGGCAAGCACGATAACGTCGTACTGATCCATGATGGCAGTGTGCTGACCATAGGCGCCTGCGGAGGAAGCAATATTCTCTCCGGTCTGTGCGGCACCTTCCTTGATGGCGTTGGCAAGCATGGCAGAGGTGCCGGCGCCGGCGCACAGGACGAGGACCTTCAGGCCGTCGACATCCTTCTTGGCGGATGCGTCGGCGGCGGGCTCGGGCTGATCGGCGACAGGCTTGCTGTCGGTGGCAGCGGCGGTCGTCTCGACGGAAGCGGTAGTCTGCTCGACAGCGGGCGCAGAGGTGCTGGCGGCGATGGTGGCAGCACCATCGGACTCGAGACCCAGCTCGGCGGCGCGCTCGGCTTCCTGGTCGCAGAGCAGCTTATCGTATGCCTTCAAGAACGGCAGGTAGATGATGGCGTCCAGCAAGATGATGATCGCGACAAATACCAGGGCGATAAGCTGGAAGTTCGTGGTGATGAAGATGCCGATGGGGGCAGGGGTAGCCCAAGGCACCACGAAGGAGAAGCCGTTCATGCCCACGTTGTCGATAAAGAACTTGGCAACACTTACGTTGACGCAGCCGGCGGCGACAAAGGGGATGAGCATGTAGGGGTTGAGGATCATGGGCGCGCCAAAGAGCAGCGGTTCGTTGACGGCGAAGGCAACAGGAACAATCGAGGCCTTACCGACGGCTTTGAGCTGCTTGGACTTCATAAAGAGAATCAGCAGAAGCGGAACGATGAACGTGGCGCCGGTGCCGCCGAACTCACCCACGAGCGACATGTTAAAGGTGAGGGAGTGGGCGGGGTGGCCACCGGCCAGCAGAACCTGCAGGTTCTCGGCCTGGTTGGCAAGACGGATGGGGTCGATGCCCGGCTGGACAATCGAAGGGCCGTGGACACCGATGAACCAGAAGAACGCGGTGGCTGCCTGAATAAGGATGAGTCCGGGGTAGGTCTCTGCCGCAGTGAAGAGCGGGGAGAGCAGTTTGATAAGCAGCTCGGAGAACGGAACGCCCATGAGGTTGCGCACAACCACATCGATGATGCCGCAAATGATGACAGCGCCACCGAAGGGGATGATGTCGCGGAAGTTCTGTGCGATGGCGCCCGGAACCTCCTTGGGCAGCTTAATGGTCAGATCGCGCGAGACGCAGAACTTATAGACCCACACGGTAATGAACGCGGCGATATAGGCCGAGAACAGACCGCGCGTACCCATGCTGGTGCAATCGAAGACAGAAAGCTCGGAGCCGTTGAACTTGGTGGTGAACTGCGTAACAGCGAGCAGCAGCATGCTGCACTGGGCGGCAACCATGGTGGAGCCGTCGTTGAGCACCTTGCCGGCGGGCATGCGACGGTTCATGGAAGCCGTAAAGTTCTTGGCGGTGGTGCCGGCAACCATGATGCCCATGACGCCCATGGTGAAGTTGTACAGCTTGTTGCACCAGTCGATGAGCGGCTGGGGCAACGTGATTCCAACTACGCCGGGAAGGGTGGCGATCAGCAGAAAGATCGAAGAGGTAAGGACGATGGGCATGCACCCAAGGAATCCGTCTTTGATGGCCTGGAGGTAGATGTTTCTCGAGATCTTCTCGAAGAACGGTTGATGCTTTTCGAGCATCTTTACGATGGCGTCCATAGAGCTCCTTTGCTACTTGATGCGCGATGCATGTGGATGGAACTGGTCGTCGATGGATGGTCAGGACTGCCCGGAAACCTTCCTGCTTAAGGAAGGCATTGCGAAATGACAACGTTGTCATTTCGTTAATGACAACGTAAGACATTTTTGGAAGAGCAACAAGGATATACGGGTGAGCGGTCGATATTGTCCGGTAAACGGTTGATTTGTCAGTCGGGCAGGTAGTGTATGCTAGAACGCAAAAAGCAAGCGATGCAAAACCGACTGGAGAAGTAGTGGCAACGATGGACAAGAAAAATGTCTCAATGAACGATGTGGCGATTGCTGCGGGTGTTTCTCTCAAGACGGTTTCGCGTGTGATCAACGAGCCCGATAGCGTGCGAGAGTCGACACGCGATAAGGTTCATTCCGCAATGGAGGCGCTCGGGTTTCGAACCAACTTTGCCGCGCGTTCGCTCAAGTTGGGCCGTTACGGGTGCATTGGCGTGGTGCTGTTCCACTTGTCGGGCGGTGCCGTGGACATGATTGACGGTATCGCAGATGCCGCCGAAGAACGCGGCTTTGCGCTCACGATGATCAAAAAGCGGGCGGGGGAGAAGATGACCCTTGCCGAAGCGGCGCGTAGGATGTCGCAGCTGCCTGTTGATGGCATGATCTTCAACCTGCGTCAGATGGTCGATGACTTTGATACTTTTGAGGCACCGAAAGACCTCAAGACGGTGATTATCACACCGATGGAACATCCTACCTGCTCCACCGTCAGTGACGACCAAGAGGGCGGCGCGCGCATGGCGTGCGAGTACTTCTTGAACCACGGGCATAAAAACGTGTACTTCGTCTCTGGTAAGAAAGAGTCGTTGTCGAGCCAGTGCCGTATGAAAGGTTGGCGTGCGGCACTCGAGGCGCGTGGCATTGAGCCGCCCGAGCCTCTGCAAGGCGATTGGAATGCGGATAGTGGCTATGCCGCGGGCCTTGTGCTTGCCGATAAGCCCGATTGCACGGCGGTCCTCGCTGCTAACGACTGCATGGCAAACGGCGTGATGATGGCTCTACGTGACAAAGGGCTCAGTGTGCCCAATGATGTGTCCGTGATCGGCTTCGACGATGAGCTCTATAAGACGATTCCCAACTCGATTCTGACGTCGGTGAAGTTTCGCCACCGCGAGCTGGGCGTCCGTGCGCTCAACGAGGTCGTCGCGGGTCTGGAAGCTCCGAGCTCCAGAAGCCGTACGCTCGTCTCGGGCGTGTTGGTCGAGCGTTCCAGCGTAAAGGACTTGCGGGCGTAGACGTGCTCGGCCTATTCCGTTTGTCTCGATCTGTAACAACTAGACGGTCAAAAGTGGTCTACATGTTACAGATTGAGATTTTCGGCTTGGCCTGTGCGTTCATCTCGATCTGTAACAGCTAGGACCGAAAAACTCGGCTAGATGTTACAGATTGAGATGAACAGGAGGACGGGTGCGGTCTAAACAAAATGGCCCGCGCATCACACATCGATGCACGGGCCATTTATTGTCTGCAAGCGGCAGGTGGTGTCAGCGTCTTATGCCTCGAGGTTTTCCTCGATCCAGGCGACGGCACCCTTGGGATCCTTAGTGAGGTCGATGTACTGTTTGCCCTTGGGCGACAGCAGCGTGATGCCCAGGCGGTCGGTGTCGGCCTTCATCTCGTTGTAATAGGTGCGAACCTGCGGAGCCAGGACGATGACGTTGTACTGGTCCATGATGGCGTAGTGGCTGCCGTAGGCACCGGCGTTGGCGGTAATGTCGATGCCCAGCTCGTCGGCGCCTTCCTTAAGCGCGTTGGCGAGCAGTGCAGAGGTGCCGGCGCCAGCGCACAGAACCAGAACCCTCAGATCCTTGCCCTTAAGGGCGGACGGAGCTGCGGAGGCCTCAGTGGCAGAAGCGGTCTCGACAACAGGAGCCTCAACGGCGGGGGCGGCAGCGGTCTTGACGGCCTTGGTCTCCTCGGCCTCTTCTTCGGCCAGGGTCTCGGCCTCCTGCTTGCACAGGACGTTGTCGTAGGCCTTGCAGAACGGGTAGTAGATCAAGAAGTCAACGACCAGCAGGACGACAACCAGGACCAGAGAGATCGGCTGGAAGTTGGTGTCGATGAAGGTGCCGATCGGTCCGGGGAGTGCCCACGGCATGGCATAGATAAAGCCGTTCATGCCCAAAAAGTCGATGAAGAACTTACCAATGAGGACGTTGGCCACGGGGGCAAACAGGAACGGGATCAGGAAGTACGGGTTGAGGATGATGGGCGCGGCGAACAGCAGCGGCTCGTTGACGGCGAACATCACGGGCACGACAGAGGCTTTGCCGACGGCCTTGAGCTGCTTGGAGCGCATAAAGAGCAGGAAGATGATCGGGACAATGAACGTGGCGCCGGTGCCGCCGAGTTCGCCGATGTAGTTACCGAAGTTTTCGGTCAGGGCGAGGGCGGGGTGACCGCCGGCCTGCAGCGTGGCGAGGTTGGTGGTGATGTTGCCAAACAGCGCGGCGTTGAGGGCAGGCTTAACGACCGAGGGGCCGTGGATGCCCATGAACCAGAACAGCGGGATCATGAACCAGATGAGGGCGAGGCCGGCGTAGGAATCGGCAGCGGCGAACAGCGGGCTCACCAGCGTGGAGATGACGTTGGCAAACGGGACGGCCAAGCAGGTGCGGCAGATAACGTCGATGACGGCGACAAACAGGATGGAGAAGCTGAAGGCGAAGATGTCGCGGAAGTTCTGGGCGATGGCGCCGGGGACTTCTTTGGGCAGCTTGATGGTGATGTCTCGCTTAATGCAGAAGGCATAGATGTTGACCGTGGCAAATGCGGCGACAAAGGAGCTCAGCAGGCCCTTGGTGCCCATGTTGTCGGTAAAGAACACCGAGACATCGGCGCCGTCGATCTTGGCACTCGTCTGGGTAACGGCCAAGATGAGCATAGCGCACATGGCGGCGACCATGGTGCTCGTGGCGTTGATGGCCTTGCCGGCAGGCATGCGGCGGTTCTTGGAGCCGGTCAGCGCGCTTGCGGTGGTGCCGGCGACCATGATGCCCACGACGCCCATCGTGAAGTTGTAAACCTTGTTGCAGAAGTTCACGACGTCGACGTTCCACCAGTCGGGCAGCGTAAAGCCGCCGACCGTGGCGACAACGCCCGGCAGGGTCGAAATAAGCAGGAAGACAGAAGAAGACAGGATAATGGGCATTGCTGCCAAAAAGCCGTCTTTAATGGCCTGAAGGTAGATGTTCTTAGAGACCTTGTCGAAGTACGGCTGACCTTTCTCCAAGAACTTAACGATCGATTCCATAGTTCACGCTCCTCTTTGCATGAAATCTTAATGGCATGGACGTTGAAAACCTATATGGTCTCCCGCTTGCTAAAAGCCCGGGTGCAGGCGGGGCCGGTCCCAGGGGGAGAGAGGGGAGCGGCTGGGTTTGTATCGCATAGGGCCGCTCCCTTCTCGGGGGAAAGCGAGGCGATGCGCTACTGCGCGTCCGCCATAGTGTCGGCGAGCTCCTTGTACCAGAGTGCCGACTGCTTGATGTAGCGTTTTTGCGTGTCGAAGTCGATGTAGAACAGGCCGTAGCGCTTGTTATAGCCATTGGCCCACGAGAACTGGTCCTGCAGGCTCCAGATAAAGTAGCCCTGGACGTCGACGCCCTCGGCGCGCGCCTGGAGCACCTTCTCCATGTGCTGGTCGACAAAGTCGATGCGCTCGGGATCGGCGACGATGCCGTTTGCGTCGGGCTCGGGGTCCTTGTGGCCCAGGCCGTTTTCGGTGATATAGATGACGGGGAGGTTGGGATAGGTGGCGCTGATGTGCTTGAGCGTGTCGTAGAGGCCTTGCGGGTAGATGAGCCAATCCCAGTCGGTGGTGGGGATACCCGGCATATCGACCTGCTGCCCGACGCCCTTAAACTTAAAGCACGAGGTGCCCTTGTCTCCGGTGCCGTTAAAGCTGTTGGTTGACTCGCCATCGTAGGCGGCGATAAACGCCGACTGATAGTAGTTGAGGCCGAACATATCGTTGCGGGGCGCCGCCTTGGCGAGCTCCTCCATGTCGCTGTCCTCAACCGTAAGTGTGGCGTTGTTGGCACGCAGAATCTCGTTGATGAGTGAGAGGGTGCGCGCGGAGTAGTGACCCAGGAAGGCGCCGTCCATGATGAAGTCGGTGTAGAAGGCGTTGTACAGGTCGGCGGCGTGCTGGTCGGCGGGCGAGTCGGTGGCAGGATATGCCGGCGTCAGGACGTTGACCATGCCAATGCGTCCGCCCAGGTGCTCGGTCTCGTCAAGATCCTTATACAGGTTGACGGCGCGGGCGTGGGCAACGAGCTCGTTGTGCTGGCTCTGGATGCCGCTCGTCACATCAAAGTGATGGTTGGGCGGGAAGTTGCCTTGGATGTATTGGGAGTGCGAGAGGCTGATGAGCTCGTTGATGGTGAACCAATTCTTGACCTCGCGGAACTCGCGGAAGCAGAACTCGGCATAGCGCACATAGGCGTCGACGGTCTTGCGGTTGAGCCAGTCGCCCTGGTTGAACAGGGCGGCGGGGGAGTCAAAGTGATGCAGGGACACATAGGGCTCGACGCCATACTTTTTGCAGCAGGCGAACAGCTCGTGGTAGTGCTTAACGCCCTCGGCGAGGGGTTCGGCATCGTCGCCGTTGGGGAAGATGCGGGTCCAGGCGATGGACACACGAATGGCGTTGAGTCCATGCTCGGCAGAAAGGCGGATATCCTCCTCGTAGCGGTTGTAGAAATCACTGGCCGGGTCGGGCAAAAAGCGACCCTGGGCGACAAGGTAATCGTCCCACATGGTCTTACCCTTGCCTGCCACCTTCGTGGAACCTTCCGTTTGGTACGCGGCGGTTGCGGCGCCCCAAACAAAGCCCTTCGGCAGCTGCTGTACGCGGTTTAGCAAAGACATATGCATACACCCTCTCGTCTCGCTGTTCGATATTGTGCGTTTGCGCTCAGGAGGCTCCCTGGTTAGCGTTCAGCGGTGAAAAAGCCCGATAAACACTATCTTAAAATGATTAGAACCAAAATGAGCACGTGAACATTTGACAATGAGCACGTTAACATCTGGCTGGGATGTATAGAAACAAAACAACTTCAAACAGCCGCGAACGGTTGTATTTGTTCGGTAAGCGGTTTTGATTGACAGAAGTTTTCATGTTGTGGTATATGGCTCGGGTATCATGAGCACGTTATCAATGTATGTACGATGCGCCATGGGCGCGGGGAATAGTTGGGAAGCAGGTTAGCGTGGAAGGCATGGATCAGCAGACAAGGAATGGTCGTTCGGCGAGCGCGGCAGAGGTTGCGGCGCTCGCTGGCGTGAGCCGCCAGACTGTGTCTCGCGTGGTCAACGGTATGCCCAACGTGACGGAAAAGACGCGCAAGCGTGTGCTGGCCGCCATGGAAGAGCTGGGCTTTCGTCCCAATTTTGCTGGAGCGGCGTTGCGCGGCGGGTCGTATCGTTCTATTGGCCTGTGCATGTACAACATCACACGTGTCGGTAACCTGGCGACGCTCGAGGGTATCATGCAAGCGGCGCGCGAGCACGATTTTGCCGTCACTATGATCGAGATGGGCGGCGACAAGCCCTATGCACTTGCCGATGCCTCGCGCCGCATGGTCGAGCGACCCGTCGACGGCATGATTCTCAACATGAACCGCATGGCTCCCGATTTTGAGGAGTTTGTTCCCCAGCCGGGAGTGCGAACGGTCATCCTGTCCATGTATGCGCATCCGCGCTGCACGACGATCGACTCCGACCAGTATGGTTCGTGCGAGCTGTTGACCAATTATCTGCTGGAACATGGTCACTCGAATATGCGGTTTGTGGCGGGTCCGGAAAACTCGATTTCCTCGCGTTTTCGTGAGGCCGGTTGGCGCGATACGCTGGGTCGTGCTCATGTCGATGCCGCTCCGATGCTGCGTGGCGATTGGAGTGCGGACAGTGGGTACGCCATGGGCGAGCGGATTGCGGCCGAGGTGCTTGCCGGCGGGTCGCAGGCGCCGACTGCCGTGCTTGCGGCAAATGACCAGATGGCGCTGGGCGTTATCGCCGCGCTCGAGAACGCGGGCCTGTCCGTGCCCGACGACGTGAGCGTGGTTGGTATCGACGACGCACTCGAGGGACTTGTTCCTCACAATCGACTGACGACGCTGCGATTTGATTTGCGCGGTGTCGGTAAGCTTGCGTTTGAGGCGGCGATTGGAGAGAGCTCGTCTATCGAGGCGATTCATGTGCCGAGTACGCTGGTCGAACGCTCGACTGTTAGGGACATACGGGGTTAGGTCCTACTCCGTTTGTCTCGATTTGTAACAGGTAGACGGTCAAAAGCGGGCTACGTGTTACAGATTTAGATTCTTCGGAAAGAGCAATCCTGTTCGTCTCAATCTGTAACAGCTAGGACCAAAAAACTCGGCTAGATGTTACAGATTGAGACGAACGGCTTCCGACCTGAACAAAAAGGTCGGGGGCGGCTCGCCGTGTGACGTGCCGCCCCCGGCTGAGAAATGGGGACAGGTTATGTGGGCGGTGCAACTCCGCCAACCGCTCGTCGCAAGCCGCTAGTCCAGACGACGGGTCTGCGCCACGTGCTTATACCAGTATGCGCTTGCCTTGGGCGTGCGCTTCTGGGTTTCAAAGTCAACGTAGAAGAAGCCGTAACGCTTGTTGTAGCCATTGGTCCAGGAGAACTGATCCTGCAGGCTCCACAGGAAGTAGCCGCCCACGTTGACACCCACCTCCATGGCCTTGAGCAACCAGCGCAGGTGCTGCTCGATGTAGTCGATGCGCGGCTGGTCGTCCACAAAACCGTCCTTGTAGGGGTCCTTGTAGCCCATGCCGTTCTCGGTGATGAAGATCTGCTTGTAGTTGGGGTAGCGCTGCTTAATGTAGACGAGCAGATCGAACAGGCCCTCGGGATAGATGATCCAGTCCCAGTCGGTGGTGGGGATACCAGGCTTGTTCACATGCTCGCCAATACCCTTAACGCGCCAGCGGCCGGTGCCCTTCTCGCCCGTACCGTTGTGGTGCAGGTCGTTCTCGCCATCGTAAGCCTTCAAAAAACGGCACTGGTAGTTGTTAACGCCCAGGTAGTCGTTGTAGAGCGCGGCCTCGCGCATGATTTCCAGATCCTCGTCCAGGATCTCGATGGTGCCGCCCGAGACGGCAGCCAGGCGGTTGGCGCACTCGAGGGTGTCGGGGGCATAGTCGCCGCGGAAGGTGGCGTCGAGCAGAAACTGGTTCTGCAGCACGTGCTCGTTGTTGGCGGCTTTGATGTCGGCGGGGTCGTTCTCGTTGAGCGGATACTTAAACTCCAACGACTGAATGACGCCGATCTTGCCCTTAAAACCGCCGTTGTGGAAGGCCAGTACTGCCTTGGCGTGGGCGAGCATCATGTTGTGCTCGCACTGGAAAGCCTCGGCCAGATGCGCCTTGACGCCACCGGGGAAGGTGCCCTCGATGTAGGTGTTGGAGGCGTCGGCCCAGATCTCGTTAAAGGTGAACCAGTAGGTCACCTGGTCGGCGTACTCCTTAAAGCAGAAGGTGGCAAAGTCCACAAAGGCGTCGATGGTCTCGCGGTTGAGGAAATCGCCCTTCTCAAAGAGGGGCAGCGGCGTGTCAAAGTGATGCAGCGTGACGAACGGCTCAACGTGGTGCTTATGGCACTCGGCGAAGAGATCGTGATAGAACTGGACGCCCTCGGGGTTAATCTCACCGGTGCCGTTGGGAAAGATGCGGCTCCAGGCGATGGAGAGGCGAATGCCGTTGATGCCAAACTCCTCGCACAGCTCCAAGTCGACGGGGTACTGGTTGTAGAAGTCTGAAGCGGGATCGGGGGAAAAGCGCCCCTGGGCCTCCAGGAAGTCGTCCCAGGCAACCTTGCCCTTACCGTGAGTGCGGGTCTCGCCCTCTACCTGGTAGGCAGCGGTGGCGCCGCCAAAGACAAAGTCCTCGGGAAACTGTGCGGGCGGGTTGGTGACGCTAGCAGGGTTAACGGACATGATGATCCAATCGTCTAAATCGAAGGGCCAGCCGGTCTTGGATGGTCGGCTGGCCCTGAGCGTTACTTACTTCGAAAGCTGCTCACTCACGAAGGCGAGAGACTTGTCACCGTTCTGGGAGAGCTCGATGTACTGCTTGCCGCGGCAGGCTACGCACTTGTTGCCCACGCGCTCGCAGTCCTTCTGCAGGTCGGTCAGGTAGCTTGCGGCCTGCGGGGCCAGGACGACCAGGTCAAAGTCGGGGAGCATGTCCACGTGGTTGCCATAGGCCTCGGCAGCGGTCTCAAGATTGATGCCGCGCTCTTTGGCGGCCTTGGCCAGCGCGTTGGCGAGCAGGCCCGAGGTGCCGCCACCCTGGCAGAGCACGAGCACGCGCTTGCCGTTGAGGTCACTGGCGGTCGTTGTCTCAGTGGCGACAGCGGCGGGAGCGTCGGCCTTCACGGACTCGGCAGCAGCGCCGGCGGCAACGCTCTTGGCGTCAGCCTTGCCCTGGAAAGCATCGTTGAGCTTAGCGGCCTTCTCGGCGTTCTTGGCGGCGAGCTCCTCCTGGGAGATCTCGGCCTCCTCGGCGCACTTCTGGGCGTCATAGGCGCGGAAGAACGGATAGTACAGAGCGAAGTCGACGACCAAGATAAGGGCGAGCATCACAAAGGCGAGCGGCTGGAAGCCCAGGCCCATGATGGTGCCGATGGGGCCGGGGACGGTCCAAGGCAGGGTGTACATAAAGCCGTTCATGCCCAAGAAGTCGATAAAGATCTTGAGGATCCAGATGTTGGCGATCGGGGCAAAGACAAACGGGACAAAGAAGACGGGGTTGAGCACGATGGGTGCGGCGAACAGCAGCGGCTCGTTGACGGCAAAGCAGACCGGGACGATGGCGGCCTTACCGACGGCGCGCATCTCCTGGGACTTGGCCAGGAAGCAGAACATAAAGACCAGGACGAGCGTGGCGCCGGTGCCGCCCATGCAGACGACGAAGTACTGGGCACCCTGGGTCAGGACAGCGGAAGCGTGCTGGCCAGCCTGGAACGCAGCCAGGTTGTCGGTCATGTTGGCAACGAGCGCGGCGGCGATGGCGGGCTCGACGATCGAGGGGCCGTTGACGCCCACGAACCAGAACAGGCTCATGGCGCCGTAGATCACAGCGAGGCCGATGTAGCCATCGGCAGCGGTGAACAGGGGCTGGAACACCTGGATGACGCCCTGGGCAAAGCAGAAGCCAAAAGCAGCGCGGAAGACGATGTCAAAAACCCAAAAGACGGTGATGCAGACGGAGAAGGGGATGATGTCCTTGAAGGTCTGCGAGATGTTGGGCGGAACCTGCTCGGGCATCTTGACGGTGATGTTGCGCTTAATGAAGAACTTGTAGATGATGCCGGTCACAAACGCAGCGATGAAAGCGGTCAGCAGGCCCTTGGAACCAAGGTAGGTGGTGTTGAAACCGCTGGCGGCGTCCGTGGCGATCGTGTCGCTCGAAAGGAGCAAGAAGCCGATGATGGCCGCGCACATGCACGAGATGAAGTTGATCTGGTTGTTCTTGGGCAGATCGCGGTTTTGAGCGTCGGCGAAGTGCTTGGCCGTGGTGGCGGCGCAGGCGATGGCCAGGATGCCCATGGAGTAGTTGTAGCACTTCCACAGGGCGTTGTTGATGTCATCGGGCCAGTAGAAACCCCAGATGTTGGGGACCGAGGCTACCAGGCAGAAGATGGACGAGAAGATGATGATGGGGATGACGGAGATAAAGCCGTCGCGGATCGCCTTGAGGTACTTGTTGCGGGCGATCGCGTTGAAAAAGGGCTGGCCCTTTTCGATGATGGCGATGAGTTGCTCCATGCAATGCTCCTAAGAGTCGGTGGGTTAGCAACGATGGTGGCTTTTGACTTTCGGTTGCCAAAATGTTGACGTTGCCATTTTGTGACACATAAAAAGAAGCGAACCGGTGGTTCCTGTGCCTGCGAACCGTCGATTCCTTACGCGTAAACGTTTGAGCCGCCCGGTGGCTCTGTGTTTGCGCAATGGCAACGTTAACATTTGGTCGACAAAAGCCGTTCGGGGAAGCAAAAATGTCGGTGAACGGTAGGTTTTGGGTGGTGAGCGTATGGTGGGGGAGGCGTTAGATATACTTGAAGACGTTTCATTTGACTGCGTAGGGTGCCACCAATGGCATCGTTGACATAGAAAGATCGACCTATGGCCGCTGTTAAAAAATCGGTATCCGTCAAAGACGTAGCGCGCCTCGCGGGCGTCTCGGAGCAGACGGTCTCGCGCACCGTGCACGATTCGCCCAGCGTGCGCCCCGAGACCAAGGAACGCGTGCGTGCCGCCATGCGCGAGCTGGGGTATCGCCCCAATTTTGCCGGTCGATCGCTGCGCCGTGGCAGGTTTAAGACCGTCGGCGTCGCCATGTTCAACATTACCGGTACCGGCAACCTCGACCGTATGGAGGGCTTTGCCGCCGCGGCCGACAAACATGGCTATGCCATCACCCTCACTAAAGTAGATGGACACCCCTATACCCTCGAGAGCGCATCGTCACGCATGAGCGCGCTGCCGGTAGACGGTATGGTCGTGATCATGAACCGCATGCCGGCAGACTTTGGCACTTTTGAGCCGCTGCCCGGTATGCAGACGGTGCTCGTTACCATGCTGGAGCACCCGCTCTGTTCAACGGTCGATAACGACCAGTTCGATTGCTCGCGTCAAGTTGTCGAGTACTTGCTGGGGCGGGGGCACAAGACTGTGCACTTTATCTCATGCCCCGAGCGCTCGCTTTCGGGCATGCGGCGCGAGGAGGGCTGGCGCGAGACATTGCGCGCGCATGGTATTGAACCGCCGCGACTCGTCCGTGGGGATTGGACGGCACAGAGCGGATATGCTGCCGGTCAGGCTCTGGCGGAAGATCCGACCTGTACGGCCATTTATGCTTCCAACGATGCCATGGCCTACGGCTGCATTCGCGGGCTCGAGTCGTGCGGAAGGCGTGTGCCCGAGGACGTGAGCGTGGTGGGTGTTGATGACAGCCTGGGCGATATCGTGCCCGACCGTCGCCTGACCACGGTGCGCTTTGACAACAAGCGCGTCGGCATGTGGGCGGTCGACAAGATTGCCGGCGCCGATGGGGGTGCGTCTGGCGTGGAGCACATGCTGATTCCCGGTGTGCTCGTAGAGGGCGATACGGTGCGCGATTTGCGTTAGGGTGCGGCCCTGTTTGGGTTGCCGCTAATTGTGTTCGATATTGTTCAGATTGGTTTAAAAACCGTTCACGGGCGAAAAGTGACCGTTCATAGCTCGAAATTACGTTTTGCGCTGTTCTTTTTTGTTTGAATGTTATTGTTTCTGCCATACAGAACGCAGCGCGTATGCCCGGACGCGATGCTCTCCATTGGTTCATATGTGAAAGGAACGCAATATGGCAACCAAAGAAGAAATCTCGATGGTTGGATTCGAGATCGTCGCATACGCAGGTGACGCCCAGACCGATCTGCTTGCAGCGCTCGATGCTGCTCGCGAGGGTGACTTTGAGAAGGCCGAGCAGCTGCACAAGGATGCCAGCGATGCGCTCATCGGTGCCCACGACACGCAGACCAAGCTGCTTTCGCAGGAGGCCGGCGGTGGCGAGATGGAGATGACCTTCATCATGGCTCACGCTCAGGACACTCTCATGACCACCATGATTCTGGAGAAGCAGACCCGCTTTACCATCGATGCCTACAAGCGCATCGCTGAGCTCGAGGCCAAGCTCGCCTAACGAGCCCTCACAACCAAGTTCCCTTCCAAAAGCCCTGCCGCACCCGCGACAGGGCTTTTTCTGTCCTCCTCCAAGTTGCGGTGAAATAGGGACTGAATAGGGGCCGGTGGGCTCAAAACAATCCCTATTCCACCGCAACTCATCCCGAGATAGTCATTGGGGACGTTCTTAAACGACTAGTCATTGGGGACAGTCTTGGTGCGCTCCGTTCGTCCACCCGTTCGATTTTTGCTCGGTGGGTATACTTCCTTTCGCATTAAACGCCGGACTGAGGAGGTATCCAAATGCCGGACAACGGATCAATTCAAAAAAGAGACGCGCACGAGATGGCTCATGGGCGTCCTGTCCAGATAACTGAGCACACGACGGTAACCGAGCTGCAGCCCAGCCTGTCCGATGTGGTGTGCGCAAACAAAAAGCTGCAGATTGGCTTTATCGTTGCGCTCGTGGTACTGGCGCTCCTGTCGGGCTTTGTCGCGCGCCCGCATTTCTCCGATACCAAAACTTGGGACTCCACCATCGAGGTCATCGATCAAAAGAAAGGTAACGTACTGGCGCTCACGACCTCGTGCGTAGCGCTGTCTGCGGGCATTACCGCGCTGCCGGGTGATACGGGAACGCCGGTTGCCGAGCAACTCGCACAGCTTTCAGGCAACCTTGGCATCGTGCTTGCCGTGCTATACCTAGAGAAATATCTTTTGACTATTCTGTGGTCGGTTGGCTTGGGCATCCTGATTCCGTTTTCGTTCCTGCTCTTTGCGGTGTCGCTTGGCATTCACGGGCGCTGGAGCACGAGCGCCGTCCTGCGCCGCGTGGCGACGCGCGTGCTGGTGATTGCCGTGATCGCCATGGCGCTCGTGCCCGCGAGCGTATGGGTGTCACAGAAGGTCGACGAAACGTATCGCGTAAGTATCGAACAGGCCGAGGAAAAGGCGACCGATGCTGCAAAGACGGCTGAAGCTACGGAGAAGTCCGGCGACACCAGCTCAAAATCAAATAAGAAAAAGGCCGAGGCCGCGGAGTCTAAAAACGTACTTGAGCAGTTGACTGATGGGGCCTCGAGCCTGGTCACGTCGGTGACCAGTGGTGCCAAGCAGATGACCGACGAGATCGTGCAGCAGGTGACCGATCTGATCGAGGGCGTCATCGTGATGATCGTCACCTCGTGTGTGGTCCCGCTGCTGGTTCTTGCGGCATTCCTGTGGCTGGGACACGTGCTGCTGGGGATTGATATCTCCGGTCCCGCGAACTATCTGACGGGTCGTTTCTTGGGCGCTCCGTCTAAACGTGCCAAGAAGAGCGGGCAGCCTGAGTAGGCAGCAAAGCGATCTTTGGAAGATCAACCGTAAGAGGGGCGGCCGAGATGCGTTTTCGGCCACCATTTTATTTGTTGAATACGTGGTCACTCCGTCCGCGTCGGGCCCAAACGGTCAGCAATCATCCGTGAACGGTATTTGTTCAAAAAAGAACAAAGATAAACAAATAATTGTTGCAGTCGATGTTCGAATGTGTTCAAATAAACATGAACAGTGAAGAACCGCGCATTCAGATGCCCGGACCTGAACGCGATTCAACACTTCCAAACAGAAACTACGCACCTGCGTATCTCTCAAGGAGGATGTCATGAGGGTTGTAATCGCTTCCGATGCCGACGGTATGTCGATGAAGGAGTCCATCAAGGAGATGCTCATCGCCGACGGCCACGAGGTCGTCGACTATTCCGAGACCCCTGCCGCGGACTTTGTCGAATCCGCGACCGCCGTTGCCAAGGACCTGCTGGAGCACAAGGATTCCCAGGGCTTCGCATTCGATAAGTACGGCGTCGGCTCCTATATGGCCGCCGTCAAGATCAAGGGCATGGTCGTCGCCAACATTTCCGACGAGCGTTCCGCCTACATGACCCGCGAGCACAACGGCTCGCGCATGGTCACCATGGGCCCGGGCGTTGTGGGCACCGAGGTCGCCAAGAAGATCGCCCGCGAGTTCCTGCGCGCCCAGTACGCCGGTGGCCGTCACCAGATCCGTGTCGACATGCTCAACAAGATGGCCTAACGAGAGCCACCGAGAACTCGAACTTCTACCTCAACTTGTGAATTCAGACGAAAGGACGTTCTGATGAAGAAGACCATCGCAATCGGTTGCGACCATATCGTTACGGACGAGAAGATCTATCTGGCCGACCGCCTGGAGCAGGCTGGCTACACGGTGCTCGACTGCGGCACCTACAGCCACACCCGTACGCACTACCCCATCTACGGCAAGGCCGTGGGTGAGGCCGTTGCTAGCAGCAAGGCCGACTTCGGCGTGGCCCTGTGCGGCACCGGCATCGGCATCACCAACGCCGTCAACAAGGTCCCCGGCGCCCGCTGCGCCCTGGTTCGCGACATGACCTCTGCCCTGTATGCCCGTCGTGAGCTCAACGCCAACATCGTGGGCTTTGGCGGCAAGATCACCGGCGAGTTCCTGATGGCCGACATCATGCTCGCCTTCCTGGAGGAGCCCTACGACAAGACTCCCGAGCACGATGCCCTGATTGCCAAGATCGATGCCTGCAACAAGGCCGACGCCGAGGCTCAGGCTGACCCGCACTTCTTTGACGAGTTCCTCGAGAAGTGGGACCGCGGCGAATACCACGACTAAGGAGGTTCCGGCGTTCTACCGAACGCCGGACCTGTCGACGCTGCGAAGCCAGCTGGCGGGCAATCTGCCGTTCAGCTTTGGCGGCATGACCAGAAGGTCAATGCCGCCTTGCTTCACGGCACCTTGCCTCGCCAGCTGGATTCTCGCTGACATTGAGGCGAGCTGTGGGGCTGTCCTTGTTGCGAGGTCATCTGGCGGGCGAGCTGCTCCGATAACACGTTTGTTTGCTGAGCTTGTGTGCTTTGATTTTGGCGGTCCTGGGCATTCTGCAGTATCTTAAATGACGGCTCGCGTTTCTGTGAGGGGCGCGGGCCGGTTTTCTATCAGCCCTATTGACTTGGCGGGCTGTCGTAAGAAAGGGAAGGCTCCTATGGAGTTTGTTCTTGATAACGGTTCTGTTCGCGTGGCACTGAGCACGGCTGGCGGATCGTTCACTTCGATTAAAGCCAACGATCACGAGTACCTGTGGCAGGGCGATCCTTCGGTCTGGTCGGGCCAGGCACCCATTTGCTTTCCGATTTGCGGCGGCCTTCGTGACGGCCGCGCGATGACCATGGGCGGCCGCGAGGTTAAGCTTGCCCGTCACGGCTTTGCCCGCAAGCAGGAGTGGAAGCTCGAGGAGCAGGGCGACAGCATGGTTGCGCTGAGCCTAAGCTCCGCCGACCACGCCGAGCTGCTCGAGCAGTATCCGTATCCGTTTAAGATCGTTGCTCGTTACACGATCGATTCGGAAAAGGTGGCCGTGTCGTACGAGGTGTCCAATGAGGGCACCGAGGACATGCCGTTCTTCGTGGGCGGTCATCCCGGCTTTAAGTGCCCGCTCGACGAGGGCGAGTCCTATGACGATTACGAACTCCGTTTTGAGCAGCGTGAGGCCGCCGAGCTCTGTACTGCCGTTCCCTCGACGGGCCTGATTGATGTTGAGCATCGCAGTAAGAACCCCATGATCGGCCAGAACCTGCCGCTGACCCACGAACTCTTTGACTTCGCGGAGACCATCTTCGACGTGCTCGAGAGCCGCGTGGTTACGCTGACCAAGAAAACCGAGGACAAGGGCGTGCGCCTGACGTTCCCCGATATGCCGTACCTGATTGTGTGGAGCAAGCCCGAGGGCGACTTTGTGGCTGTTGAACCGTGGGGCGGCCTGTCCACCTGCTCCGACGAGGACGATATTCTTGAGCACAAGCGTGGCTGTCTGGTGGCCAAGCCGGGAGAGACCGTCGCTCGCGGCTTTGAGATCGAGATCCTTTAACGAGTTATCGTATGTTTGGGGCGGGTCATGCCGCCCCGGAACAGGAGTTCAACATGATTCTGACCGTTACCATGAACCCGTCGATTGATACGCGTTATCAGCTCGACAAGCTGATCATCGACGATGTTAACCGGGTGACGCCCGAAAAGACCGCTGGCGGCAAGGGCCTCAACGTGAGCCGTGTGCTGCTGCAGTTGGGCGACGATGTGCTCGCGACCGGTCTGCTCGGCGGCCACATGGGTGCCTATATGGCCGAGCTTATGGATGCCGACGGCGTCAAGAACGACTTTGTGCCCATCGCCGGTGAGACGCGCATTTGCCTGAATATCCTGCACGAGGGCAATCAGACCGAGCTTTTGGAGAGCGGCCCGCAGATCGCCCCGGCCGAGCTCGAGGCCTTTACGGCCAAGTTCGCCGAGCTTGCAGCGAAGGCGGACGTTGTGACGCTTTCGGGCTCGCTGCCGCGTGGCGTCGATGCTGGCTACTATGCCGAGCTCGTCAAGATCGCCGAGGAGGCGGGCGCCAAGGTGCTGCTCGATACCTCGGGTGCATCGCTGGAGGCCGCGCTGGAGTCCGACGCTAAGCCTGAGCTCGTAAAGCCCAACCTGACCGAGATTAACGGCCTGCTGGTTACGTCCATTACGACCGATGATGTCGATGCCCTGCGCGAGGCGCTTGCCGCCGATGACCGTTTTGCCGGTATTCCCTGGGTTGTCGTTTCGATGGGCGCTGCCGGTTCGGTGGGCTTCCATGAGGGTCGCGCGTTCCGCGCCAAGACGCCTGCGATTGCGGCTGTGAACGCGACGGGTTCCGGTGACTCGACCATCGCCGGCTTTGCGCATGCGATTGCTGCTGGTGCCGACGACGTCACGGTGCTCAAGACCGCCAATACCTGCGGCAAGCTTAATGCCATGGATCCCAAGACCGGCCACCTGGTCATGGATCGCTGGGACGAGATCTAC
>URYW01000019.1 GCA_900552145.1 uncultured Collinsella sp.
CCCCGCCGACGTGCCCGTCGAGGACGTCGACTACATGGACGTCTCCCCGCGCCAGATGCTCTCCGTCGCAGCCACGCTGATCCCGTTCCTGGAGCACGACGACGCCAAGCGTACGCTGATGGGCGCTAACATGCAGCGTCAGGCCGTGCCGCTGGTTCACCCCGCCGCTCCCTATGTCGGTACCGGCATGGAGCGTCGCGCCGCTTTGGACTCCGGCGAGGTCACCCTGGCCAAGAACGCCGGCGAGGTCATCTTTGCCGACGCCGCCAAGATCATCGTCAAGCATGCCGGCGGCATGGACGAGTATCACCTGGCCAAGTACCAGCGCTCCAACCAGTCCACCTGCATCAACCACCGTCCGCTCGTTCGCGTCGGTGACACCGTTGAGCAGGGCGAGCCTCTGGCCGACGGTCCTTCGACCGATCACGGCGAGCTCGCACTGGGTCAGAACCTCACCGTGGCCTACATGCCGTGGGAAGGCTTTAACTACGAGGACGGTATCGTCGTGTCCGAGCGCCTGGTGGCCGAGGACCTGCTGACGACCATCAACATCACCCGTCACGAGATCGACGCCCGCGACACCAAGCTCGGCCCCGAGGAGATCACCCGCGAGATCCCGAACCTCTCCGAGGACATGCTTGCCAACCTCGACGAGGACGGCATCATCCGCATCGGCGCCGAGGTCGGCCCTGGCGACATCTTGGTCGGCAAGGTCACGCCTAAGGGCGAGAGCGCTCTGACCGCCGAGGAGCGCCTGCTGCGCGCCATCTTCGGTGCCAAGGCCCACGACGTCCGCGACACCTCCCTTAAGATGCCTCACGGCGCTTACGGCCGCGTCATCGACGTCGTCCGCTTTAGCCGCGAGAACGGCGACGACCTGGCCCCCGGCGTCAACGAGCAGGTGCGCGTCTACGTCGCCCAGCGTCGTAAGATCCAGCAGGGCGATAAGATCGCCGGCCGCCACGGCAACAAGGGTGTTATTTGTAACGTTCTGCCGGTCGAGGACATGCCCTACATGGCTGACGGTACCCCGATCGACGTTATCCTCAACCCGCTGGGCGTTCCTTCGCGTATGAACGTCGGCCAGCTGCTCGAGTGCCACCTTGGCTGGGCTGCTGCGTGCGGTTGGGATACCGAGCAGGCCGACTCCGACAAGTACGTCCCCGGTCCGTTCTTCACCGCCACGCCCGTCTTCGACGGCGCCAAGGAGGACGAGATCGCCGAGGTCATCCGTCGTGCCAACAAGAACATGCTCAACAAGGCTACCGCTGCCTTTGGCGATCACATGCGCCCCGAGTTCGTCACCCAGCTTGACGAGCGCGGCAAGACCCGCCTGTTCGACGGCCGCACCGGCGAGGAGTTCCGCGAGCCCATTACCGTGGGTACGTCCTACATCCTCAAGCTCGGCCACATGGTCGACGACAAGATCCACGCCCGTTCGACCGGCCCTTACAGCCTGGTTACCCAGCAGCCTCTGGGCGGCAAGGCTCAGTTCGGCGGCCAGCGCTTCGGCGAGATGGAAGTTTGGGCACTGTACGCTTACGGTGCTTCCAACGTCCTGCAGGAGATCCTGACCGTCAAGTCCGACGATACCGTGGGCCGCGTCAAGACCTACGAGTCCATCGTCAAGGGCGAGAACGTTCCTGTCCCGGGTATCCCCGAGTCCTTCAAGGTTCTCGTCAAGGAGATTCGCTCCCTCGCACTGGACATCGAGCCCATGCACGATGCCGACGAGGACGCCTCCGCCCCTGTGACCGCCGAGGAGACCTCTGCTCTCGACGACCTGGCTGCGCTCGCCGGCGTTGACGCCGACGTCGAGGCCGAGGATGCCGAGACCGCCGAGGCACCCGAGGCTGTCGCCGCCACGACCACTGATAAGGAGTAGTTGACTGTGGCAGATTTCGAAGCTACTGATTTTGACTCGGTAAAGATCTCCCTTGCCTCCGCCGACCAGATCCGTTCCTGGTCGCACGGTGAGGTCAAGAAGCCGGAGACCATCAATTACCGTACCCTCAAGCCCGAGAAGGACGGCCTGTTCTGCGAGAAGATCTTCGGTCCCGCCAAGGACTGGGAGTGCTCCTGCGGCAAGTACAAGGGCATCCGCTTTAAGGGCATCGTCTGCGAGCGCTGCGGCGTCGAGGTCACCTCGGCCAAGGTGCGTCGCGACCGCATGGGCCACATCGAGCTCGCCGCTCCCGTGTCCCACATCTGGTACTTCAAGAGCCCCACGAGCTTCCCGATGAGCCGTATGCTCGACATCAAGTCCAAGGACCTCGAGAAGGTTCTGTACTTTGCCAGCTACATCATCACCGAGGTCGACTACGAAGCTCGCGAGGCCGACGCTGACGACCTGCGCGAGGAGCTCGCCGCCGATCTGGAAGAGATCGATGCCGAGTGCGCCCGCCAGATCGAGTCCCTCAAGGAGCAGGGCAACCCCGAGAACTTTGACGAGTTCTCCGACGAGGAGCCGCTGACCCCCGAGGAGATCGCCTCTGGCATCGTCGACATCGAGGAAGAGTGCAAGGACGATAAGCAGCTCCGCACGGACGCCTTCAACGCCTTCATGAAGCTCACCGAGCGCGACCTCATCTCCGATGAGCCGCTGTTCCGCGAGATGACCCGTTACTACTCCATGTACTTCAAGGGTGGTATGGGTGCCGAGGCCGTTCGCGACCTGCTCGCTGCCATCGACCTCCCCTCCGAGGCCGAGAAGCTCAAGGCTATCATCGCCGACGAGGACTCCCAAAAGCAGAAGCGCGAGAAGGCCGTTAAGCGCCTCGAGGTCGTTGACGCCTTCCTGAAGGGCGGCAACAGCCCCGCGAACATGATCCTGGATGTCATTCCGGTCATTCCGCCCGATCTGCGCCCGATGGTCCAGCTCGATGGCGGCCGCTTCGCCGCGTCCGACCTCAACGACCTGTACCGTCGCGTGATCAACCGTAACAACCGACTCAAGCGCCTGCTCGACCTGGATGCCCCTGCGATCATCGTGAACAACGAGAAGCGCATGCTCCAGGAGTCCGTGGACGCCCTGTTCGACAACGGCCGTCGTGGTCGCCCGGTCTCTGGCCGTGGCGGTCGCCCGCTCAAGTCGCTCGCCGAGGCCCTCAAGGGCAAGCAGGGTCGTTTCCGTCAGAACCTGCTGGGCAAGCGTGTCGACTACTCCGGCCGTTCGGTATTCGTTACCGACCCCAAGCTGCTGCTGCACCAGTGCGGTCTGCCCAAGACCATGGCGCTGGAGCTCTTCAAGCCCTTCGTCATGAAGCGCCTGGTCGAGCTTGGCAAGGTCGAGAACATCAAGGGCGCCAAGCGCGCTATCGACCGCGGTGCCACCTTTGTGTGGGACATCCTCGAAGAGGTCATCGACGGCCGCGTCGTGCTGCTCAACCGTGCACCGACCCTGCACCGTCTGTCCATCCAGGCCTTTGAGCCGGTGCTGGTCGAGGGCAAGGCTATCCACCTGCATCCGCTGGTCTGCTCGCCCTTCAACGCCGACTTCGACGGCGACCAGATGTCTGTCCACGTGCCGCTGTCCAGCCAGGCTCAGGCCGAGGCTCGCGTGCTCATGCTCTCTGCGAACAACCTGCGCTCGCCGGCATCCGGCAAGCCGGTTAACATCCCTTCGCAGGACATGATCATTGGTGTGTACTACCTCACCCAGGTCCGCGAGGGTCTGCCGGGCGAGAACCACGTGTTCGCCAGCTTCGACGACGCGCTGCACGCCTATGACTGCCGTTCCGAGGTCGACATGCAGGCCAAGATCCAGGTTCGCGTGTCCGCTGCCGATGCCAACGTCATCAACGAGGACGGCACCCGTATCTTCCGCGTCAAGAACGGCAAGAACGAGTTTGTCGACTACGACGTCACCGGCAACAAGACCGCGCGCATCGAGACCTCCATCGGCCGCATCATCTTCACCCGTCAGTGCCTGCCCGAAGACTACGAGTTCATGAACTACAAGATGGTCAAGGGCGACGTGGCCAAGCTGGTTGCTGACTGCTGCGATCGTTACCCCGAGGCCAAGGTCGGCCCGATCCTCGACGCCATCAAGTACTCCGGCTTCCACTACGCTACCCGCGCCGGCCTCACCATCTCGGTGTGGGACGCTCTCATCCCTGCCGAGAAGCAGGAGCTGCTCGATCGCGCCCAGGCCAACGTCGACCAGATCAACGAGTACTTCGAGGAGGGCTTCATCAACGAGACGGAGCGCCACATCGAAGTCGTTAACGAGTGGACCGCTTGTACCGATAAGGTTGCAGCGCTCATGCTCGACATGTTCGACGAGGAGAACCCGCTGTACATGATGGCCGACTCCGGCGCCCGTGGTTCTAAGACCCAGCTGCGTCAGCTCGGCGGCATGCGTGGCCTGATGGCAGACATGTCCGGCGAGACGATCGACCTTCCCATTAAGGCGAACTTCCGCGAGGGCCTGCTGCCGCTCGAGTACTTCATTTCGACCTACGGCGCCCGTAAGGGCCTGGTCGATACCGCATCCCACACCTCGGACTCTGGTTACCTGACCCGTCGTCTGGTCGACGTGGCCCAGGACGTCATCGTCCGCGAGGAGGACTGCGGTACGCACGAGGGCGTCACCTACAACCTCATCATCCCCGGCACCACCGACCTCAACACCGACCTCGTCGGCCGTTGCTTCATTGAGGATGTCGTGGCTCCCGATGGCACCGTGCTCTTTGAGCAGGACGGCTACATCGAGAAGGTCGCCGACATCCAGAAGATGGTCGATGCGGGCCTTAAGAAGGTCAAGCTTCGCGCGCTGCTCACCTGCCGCTCCAAGTACGGCGTGTGCCAGAAGTGCTACGGCTGGGATCTTTCCACTCGTCGTCCGGTCGCTATCGGTACCGCAGTCGGCATTATTGCCGCCCAGTCCATCGGCGAGCCCGGTACGCAGCTTACGATGCGTACCATTCACTCCGGCGGCGTCGCTGGCGTCGACGATATTACGCAGGGTCTGCCTACGGTCAGCCGTATGTTCGATATCGTCGGCAACGTCAACGAGAAGATTCTGGGTCGCGAGGCCGAGCTGGCTCCGTACTCCGGCCACCTCTCGATTAAGCCCGAGAAGTCCGAGTACGTGCTGACGCTCACCGACTCCGAGGATCACACCCGTGTCCTCGACGAGCGTCGCGTCCCCGCTTCGGTGCGCTTTATGCCCGAGATCGAGGACGGCTGCGAGGTTCGCGCCGGTGACCAGATCACCAAGGGCTTCGTCAACTTCCGCAACCTGCGCAAGCTGACCGACATCGAGTCGACGATGCACACCTTCGTCGAGAGCGTCAAGGACGTCTACACCAGCCAGGGCGTCGACCTGAACGACAAGCACATCGAGGTGCTCGCACGTCAGATGCTGCGTCGCGTTCAGATCACCAACCCCGGTGACTCCAAGTACCTGCTTGGTCAGTACGTCGACCGCTACGAGTTCGCCGACGAGGTCGAGCGCGTTGCCCGTCTGGGCGGTCAGGCTCCTGTGGCCGAGCCCGTCATCCTGGGTACGCTCAAGGTCGCGTCCAACATCGACTCCTGGCTGTCGAGCGCTTCGTTCATCCGTACCGCTGGCGTCCTTACCGAGGCTGCCATCGAGGGCAAGGTCGACCACCTGCTCGACCTTAAGTCCAACGTCATCGTCGGTAAGAAGATCCCGGCTGGTACCGGCCTCAAGCCGTACGCCAACGCCAAGCTGACGTATCGCACGGCCGACGGCTATGCCGACATCGACGGCCCGGCTTCGCCCAACGCCAAGTCGCTGCCCGAGTGGGCTCCTGTGGAGCTCAAGGACCTGGACGAGCAGCTCCCGCAGCAGCTCGACTGGGCCGGCTACGACGAGTTCGGTGGTGCTGACGGTTCGTTCACCCGCAACGGCCACACCATCTCTGCCGAGAAGGCTCGCCTGTACCTGTTCGACGACCTGGGCGTGTCGCAGCGCTGGACCAACAAGTTCAGCGAGGTTGGCATCGAGACGGTCGGCGACCTGGTTGGCAAGTCCGAGGAGGATCTGCTGCGCATCGATGGCATCGGTGCCAAGGCGATCGAGGAGCTCCGTGACGGCCTCGAGGCCCACGATCTGCTCTACATCCTCGAGAACAACGACGACGTTGCCGATGAGGAAGACCTCTCGCAGCTGCTGCAGATGGTCTTTAGCCCCGACGGTCCGGACGATATCCTGCTGGGTACCTCCGCTCCGACGCATCACGCCGACGCCGACGAGGAGCTCCTGGGCGCCCCGATCGACGACAAGAAGGCTCCCGCCAACGGTGCCATCAACGAGGACATGGCGTCCCTCGACGAGCTGCTCAACCAGCTCGTGGACACCGACGACGCCGAAGAGGCCAAGGACAACGACGAGGAGTAATTTCCTAGTACGTTAACCGCCCTTATAAAGGCTCGCTTCCCAACAGGGGAGCGGGCCTTTTTTGCTGAAGAAAACCTGCCAATAAGGGACAGGTTTAATTTGGTAGGTTATTCATGCTTGAATTTGAAACATTCCGTTCGGTCAAAGCGTATCTATGGTGAGGACCTCATCAAGAATCATTAACGTCACCGGGAGGTGATTATGGAAGAACAGGCATTTAGACAGGCAGTCGAAGATCACCGGGATGTCGTGTTTCGGATCGCATTGACGTACCTGCGCGATTGTGCCGACGCCGACGATGTTGCCCAGGATGTCTTTCTTAAGCTGCTTAAAAGCGATGGACATTTTGAGAGTTGGGAGCATCTTCGCCGCTGGCTTATCCGGGTCACGATCAATGAATGCAAATCGCTCTTTCGAAAGCCATGGAGGCGCGTGGAGGATATTGAGAACCTGGCAGATTCGCTCTCGGCGGCGCAGGATGAGACCAAGGCGGTCCTGTCAGACGTTATGCGACTTCCGGAGCGATTCCGTGTTCCCATCGTGCTCTATTACTATCTGGGCTTTTCGACCTCAGAGATTGCCGAGTTGTTGCATGTACCAGCCTCGACTGTTCGAACGCGTTTGGCTCGCGGTCGATCGAAGCTCAAATTCATCCTAGAGGAGGGCGACCGTGAAATCCAATCAAATCAAGCAGGCCTTCGAGTCCATCCAAGCCGATAGCGATCTTGCTGACCGTGTTCTTTATGCCGCTGCTGGTGAGCCGCTTCGCCGAAAGGGTCACGCGAAGCCTCTGTATGTTGCCGTGATCGGATGCCTTGCCGGAATGCTGGCGACCGGAGGGGTCGCCTACGCCGTCGTCAATTCCAGCTATTTTGCCTCTGCCTGGGGAAACCACGGCAACGGGGATTCCATTACCTGGACCAACGGCGGCTCATCGGGAACTAAATATACCTACACCAGAGAGTTTGGCGATGGCATCGCGCCCCAAAGCCTGGAAGGCGCAGTCCAGGAGGTTAATCTGTCCGTCGAGGGCAACGGCTATACGCTTGATATCCATGAGATGGCAATCGACCAAAACGGCTGCGGAGCCGTGACGTTTACGTTGTCCAATCCAAATGGAGTTAACTACTACAAGCCAGCAGCAGAGATTGGCGAACTTGTTCTCTATGGTGAAGAAGAGCAGGGCATCGGCACGCCCGATATGAAGTTCGGCGAGGAATGGCCTGACACACGCAGCACAATTGATAAGGACACATCAAGCGATACTGTCATTAATGGCACGATGTACTTTGCCGCTATGGATCGCGAGCGAGATTTGCAACATGCTGTCACCTGGAATATCCATTGGACCGAGGGTGAAGGTGAGAGTGCGAGGCGGTTTGAGGCGTCGACACCCGAGTTCAATATTGGAGCGTACGTCGATACAAAGGAACTCCGCTCCGGTGACTCGCCTCTTGAGATTAGCCCGTTTTCCATCCAGACGCACATCGATGATTTGGGCTATGAAGCAGTTGATAATAAGCTGACCGTCAGCTACAAGGATGGATCGGAGCAGATTATCGAAGATGACGACGCAGGGGTGTTCAACTTATATTTTTCTTATGGGCGCAATAGCGGAGAGAACATCTGGGTGCCAACGAAGTTGATTGATGTCGATCAAGTTGTCTCGGTAACCCTTGAGGGCACGAGGTACACATCAACAGGAGGGACCGAAACAGAAGTACCCTTTACCATCGTTTATTCGTAAAGTCTGGGCCGCTTCCCAAGGGGGGAAGCGGCCTTTTTAGCGTTATATGGACGAGTGGATTGGACGTTATTCGTCTGATTCTCGGAAGAACGTAGCAAATGGATGCGGATCACCGTGAAGAGTGGCGTTTTCCCAGACAAAACCGACCAAAATAAACCTGTCCCTTTTTGGCAGGGAACGTTGCCCCGAAGAGCACGTCGGATTCCCGGGCCGGGCGGCACAGGGGTTAAGTTTGTCGCGAGTTCCGCACGAGCCGGAGGCCACTTAATGTGGCCTCCGTGCGAGCCAGGACTGTAGAGCAGCAAACTTAACCCCTGTGCCGCCCGGACCGGGAATCCGCCCACGCGCACAGAAGGGGATTCCTTTTGTGTAGGCTTTGCGGAAATGTGGGTATTTTAGGATACGCCCGGCGGCGTGGTCTGTTGACGACACAGCTAACGCCACGTATCCTATCGAACTGCGTGTTTCGTAGGGGGATGCTGACCCCTCGATTCAAGCCGTTGCACTTTACAGAAAGCTGGAATCATTCGAGAAGGAGTACGCTTTGCCTACTATTAACCAGCTGGTTCGCCAGGGCCGTCGTTCCGTGCCCAAGAAGTCCAAGAACGCTGCTCTGCAGCACAACTCCCAGAAGCGCGGCGTGTGCACCCGCGTCTTCACCACGAGCCCCAAGAAGCCGAACTCGGCTCTTCGTAAGGTTGCCCGTGTTCGCCTCGTCAACGGCATCGAAGTTACTGCTTACATCCCGGGTGAGGGCCACAACCTGCAGGAGCACTCCATCGTGCTCGTCCGCGGCGGTCGTGTCCGTGACCTCCCTGGTGTCCGTTATCACGTCATCCGTGGCGCCTACGACGCTGCTCCGGTCCAGAACCGTATGCAGGCCCGTTCCAAGTACGGTGCTAAGCGCCCCAAGGCTAAATAAGCCAGATAACGTTTTGATACTTTCGCCGTGTGCCGCCTAAGGGCCGCACGGTAGACACTTAAGGAGATTTCACATGCCGCGTCGTGCAGCAGCTAATCGTCGTGAGGTTCAGCCTGACGCCGTTTACAACAACCGCCTGGTGACTCAGCTCATCAACAAGGTCCTTCTTGACGGCAAGAAGGCCACCGCTGAGCGCATCGTTTACACCGCTTTCGAGATCGTTGCCGAGAAGTCCGAGGGTGGCGACGCTCTCGCTACCTTCAAGAAGGCTATGGACAACGTCAAGCCCACGCTCGAGGTTAAGCCCAAGCGTGTCGGTGGCGCTACCTATCAGGTCCCGATGGAGGTCAACTCCCGTCGTTCCACCGCTCTGGGCATCCGCTGGATCGTCAACTTCTCCCGCGCTCGCAAGGAGAAGACCATGGCCGAGCGTCTCGCCAACGAGATCCTCGACGCTTCCAACGGCCTGGGCGCTTCCGTCAAGAAGCGTGAGGACGTCTTCAAGATGGCCGAGGCCAACCGCGCGTTCTCTCACTATCGTTGGTAAGTTAAGGTAAGGAACTAACATGGCTAAGCCTAAGTACAAGCTTTCCGATACCCGTAACATCGGCATCATGGCTCACATTGACGCGGGCAAGACGACGACTACCGAGCGTATCCTCTACTACACCGGCAAGACCCACAAGATCGGTGAGGTCCATGAGGGCGCTGCCACCATGGACTGGATGGTTCAGGAGCAGGAGCGCGGCGTAACCATTACCTCCGCTGCCACCACGTGCTTCTGGAACAAGGACGGTAAGGACTACCGCATCCAGATCATCGACACCCCGGGCCACGTTGACTTCACCGCCGAGGTCGAGCGCTGCCTGCGCGTCCTCGATGGCGCTGTCGCCGTCTTCGACGCCGTTGCCGGCGTTCAGCCCCAGTCTGAGACCGTTTGGCGTCAGGCTTCCACCTTCAACGTCCCCCGCATCGCCTTCATCAACAAGTATGACCGCGTGGGCGCTGACTTCTTCAACGCTATCGAGACCATGAAGGATCGTCTCGACGCTAACGCCGTGGCCGCTCAGGTCCCGATGGGCGCCGAGGACAACTTCTGGGGCGTCATCGACCTGGTTACCATGACTGCATGGGACTTCAAGGCCGACGAGAAGGGTATGACCTACCCCGAGCCGATGGACGAGATCCCGGCTGAGTTTGCCGACATCGCTGCCACCAAGCGCGAGGAGCTCCTTGACGCTGCTGCCAGCTTTGACGACGAGCTCATGGAGAAGATCCTCATGGAGGAGGACTTCACCGTCGAGGAGCTCAAGGCTGCTCTGCGCAAGGGCGTTCTGGCCAACGAGCTCAACCTCGTCTTTGTGGGCTCCGCCTACAAGAACAAGGGCGTCCAGGAGCTGCTCGACGCTGTCGTCGACTACCTGCCCAGCCCGCTCGACGTCGAGGCCGTCACCGGTACCGATCCGGACACCGGCGAGGAGATCCAGCGTCATCCTTCCTTCGACGAGCCCTTCTCCGGCCTGGTCTTCAAGATCATGACCGACCCGTTCGTCGGTAAGCTCACCTATGTCCGCGTTTACTCCGGCCGCGCCGAGTCCGGCTCCTACGTGGTCAACGCTTCCAACGGTCAGCGCGAGCGCCTCGGCCGCATCCTCGAGATGAACGCCGCAGAGCGTATCGACCGTGACGACGCTGCCGCCGGCGACATCGTCGCTTGCGTCGGCTTCAAGAACTCCACCACCGGTGACACCCTGTGCGCCGAGGGCAAGGAGATCGTCCTCGAGAAGATCGAGTTCGCTAAGCCCGTTATCGACGTTGCCATCGAGCCCAAGACCAAGGCCGAGCAGGACAAGATGTCCCTTGCTCTGACCAAGCTCGCCGAGGAGGACCCGACCTTCCAGGTGTCCACCAACCACGAGACCGGTCAGACCATCATCGCCGGCATGGGCGAGCTGCACCTCGAGATCATCGTCGACCGCCTGCTCCGCGAGTTCAAGGTTGACGCTAACGTCGGTAAGCCCCAGGTTGCCTACCGCGAGACCGCTGGTCACGACGTCGAGAAGGCTGAGGGCAAGTGCGTCCGTCAGTCCGGCGGGCGCGGTCAGTACGGCCACGCCGTCATCAAGCTCGAGAAGATGGAGGAGGGCTTCGGCTACGAGTTCGTCAACGCTATCGTCGGCGGCGTCGTGCCCAAGGAGTACATCCCGTCCATCGACAAGGGCATCCAGGAGGCCCTGAACACCGGTGTTATCGCCGGCTTCCCGGTCCTCGACGTTAAGGTCACCCTGTTCGACGGTTCTTACCACGAGGTCGACTCCTCCGAGGCCGCCTTCAAGATCGCCGGTTCCATGGCTATCAAGGACGCCCTCAAGAAGTCCGATCCGCAGCTGCTCGAGCCGATCATGGCTGTCGAGGTTGAGACCCCCGAGCAGTACATGGGCGACGTTATGGGCAACCTCTCCGGTCGCCGCGGCAAGATCGAGGGCATGGAGGATCGCAAGAACAGCAAGCTCATCCGTGCCAAGGTGCCGCTGGGCGAGATGTTCGGTTACGCTACCGACCTTCGCTCCCAGACCCAGGGCCGTGCATCCTACACGATGCAGTTCGACTCTTATGAGCCCGCGCCCAAGTCCATCGTGGACGAGGTCATGAGCAAGAACGCCTAAGTTCGAGCTCCCTGTTACGTAATCCGCGAGAACATCTCTCGCACTCTTTGGAGGTTTAAGTTGGCTACCCAGAAGATCCGCATTCGCCTCAAGGGCTATGATCACGAGGTCGTCGATCAGTCCGCGAAGCTCATCGTCGAGACCGCTCAGAAGACCGGCGCTCGCGTTTCCGGTCCTGTCCCCCTGCCCACCGAGCGCAACCTGTACACGGTTATCCGCTCGCCGCACGTGAACAAGGACTCCCGTGAGCAGTTCGAGATGCGCACCCACAAGCGCCTCATCGACATCCTCGACCCCACCTCGGGCACCGTTGATTCGCTCATGCGTCTCGACCTCCCCGCTGGCGTCGACATCGACATCAAGCTCTAAGCGATATCGCTCATAGCTTAAAGGGCCCCGCTGCCGTAACGGCAGCGGGGCCCTTTTGTTTTGAATGATGGTTTGGACTGCGGGGTAATGCTGCCGAGTAGGTGGTTGCGGCGCCCTATTCGCTCAAGGGGCGCAGCGATGCCTCCTCAAAATGGAAGGATCGAAAGCCGTCTTCCGTTTCGATGCACGCGCGGCCGCAATCGTCGACCGTTCTAAATATGCCTCGTGCCAGCTCGTCTCCAGCGGGGGAGCGGGCGATAACGTGCTTCCCGATCCAATTGAGGTGAGCGATATATTCGTCGTGGACGGGCGCGAGCGGACCGGCGTCTTCTTCCTTGGCGTTGAGGCGCTCTGCCCAGGTATCTACAGCGTCTATAACTGCGTGATAGACCTCATCGAGGAGCATGTCGACGGCGGGAACGCTCTCGTTGAGGTCCGAGAGGCCAATTGCCGCCAGGCCGCCATCGGGCACCTCTTGGGGCGTGTAGTTTACGTTGACACCAATGCCGCAGACGGCGAAAGGTTTGCCATCGTTATCGCGTGCGGCCTCGACCAGAATGCCGCCGAGCTTGCGTCCTCGCGCGATCAGGTCGTTGGGCCATTTAAGGCGAATCTCGTTTGCAAGACCCTGCTTTTCGAGTGCTTTGAGCACCGCTAGGCCGCTGACGGCGGCAAGACCAGAGTACTTTGCGGGATTAACGCATGGACGCAGGACAATCGAAAGCAATAGGTTGCCGGCGGTTGAATCCCACTTGTGGCCGCGCCGGCCGCGTCCTGCCGTTTGCGCGCGGGCGGCAAGTCCTGTGCCGTGCGGCGCACCCTGTTTTCCTGCCTCGAGCAGGTCATCGTTGGTCGATCCGGTTACGTCGACAATCGTTAATTGGGCATCCATAGCGGCTGCTACCTCCTTATTGAATAAGTGAATGACGCAATGGTGTCGAGAGATAGACACAATGTGAAGCCTTTGTCGCATTTGGACAATTTAATGTTAACACGTCAACAAAGACTGAAATGCGCTATCCTCTCTTGGTCGATGTAAACACGTCAACAACTCAAAGGAGGCTAGTGATGGGTTTCACGATTCTTGGAACAGGTTCGGCACTTCCTGAGCGCAGTGTTTCCAATGACGAGCTGTCTGAGTTCCTCGATACCTCGGATGAGTGGATTTTTACTCGCACAGGTATCAAGAGCCGCCACGTCTGCACCACCGAGTCACTTGACGACCTTGCGGTAGCGGCGAGCGAGCGGGCACTCCAGGTGTCCGGAATCGACGCGAGCCAGCTGGATCTGATCGTCTGCTCGACGACGACGGGTGACCACCTTGTTCCCGCTGAGGCGTGTGCCGTTGCTGAGCGACTAGGCGCGACGTGCCCTGCCTTCGATGTCTCGGCGGCTTGTGCCGGCTTCGTATTTGCGCTCGATGTCGCCGAGGGCTATATCGCCCGCAGCCGTGCCGAGCGCGTGCTTGTTGTTGCTGCCGAGCAGATGACGCGCGCGCTCGACTGGACCGACCGTGCCACCTGCGTGCTATTTGGCGATGGGGCAGGCGCCGCAGTGATTGAAGCTGGGGGAGACAACCCCCTTGCCGTTGAGCTTTCGACGGCGCCCGACGTCGAGACGTTGCGCGTTCCCGGTCTGGTCGGTACCTCGCCGTTTAAGGCTTCCGCAGATAGCGCGAGCGTGCTGTCCATGAATGGCCGCCGCGTGTTCAAGTTCGGCGTCAACGCCATCTGCGACACGGTCCATAAGCTTGCGATCGATGCGGGCATTTTGGTCGAAGACATCGATCATTTTGTATTCCATCAGGCTAACGAACGAATCCTGAGCCAGGCGGTCAAGCGCCTGGGCGTGCCGGACGAGCGCGTGGTTCGCACGTTGCGCGAGACCGGCAACATTTCGAGCGCATGCATTCCGCTTGCCCTCGACCGGCTGGCAAACGCCGGTGCACTTCACACAGGCGACACCATCGCCTTGGTTGGATTTGGCGCCGGTCTGGATATAGGTGGCTATCTGCTTCGTTGGAAGTAGTCGCACATAGGAAATAAAAACGCCCTAGGGCACAACCAAAGGAGAACTACCATGGCAGATCAGAAGCCCTTCGAGCGCGTTTGCGACGTTATCCGCGAGACCGCCGGTCTTGACGATGTCGAGATGAAGCCCGAGTCCACGCTCGAGGAGATTGGTCTCGACAGCCTGGGCACCGTCGAGATCCTCGTTGCCGTCGAGGACGAGTTTGGCATCCAGCTCGATACCGAGGAGAACCCCAAGACGGTCGGCGAGTTCGCCGATACGGTCGAGGCGGCATTGGAGAAGTAGAGATGCTCAAGACTCCTCTCTGCGATCTGCTCGGCATCGAAAAACCCGTGTTCCAGGGTGGCATGGCCTGGATTGCCGATGCCTCGCTGGCATCTGCCGTGTCCGAGGCGGGCGGCTTAGGCATTATCGCGGCCATGAATGCCGACGCAAACTGGCTTGGCGACCAGATTCATGAGCTGCGCGCCAAGACGGATAAGCCCTTTGGCGTGAACGTCATGCTCATGAGCCCGTTTGCCGACGAGGTTGCACAGGTCGTGATTGACGAGCGAGTGCCGGTCGTCGTGACGGGCGCCGGCAATCCCGCCAAGTACATGAAGGCGTGGAACGAGGCGGGCATCAAGGTCATCCCGGTCGTTGCCTCGGTGGCGCTGGCGCGCCTCGTGGCACGTCGTGGAGCCACGGCGGTTGTTGCCGAGGGTACCGAATCGGGCGGCCATATTGGCGAGACCTCGACGATGGCACTGGTGCCGCAGGTCGTCGATGCGGTTGACATTCCCGTCGTGGCCGCCGGCGGTATTGCCGACGGCCGCGGCGTGGCGGCCGCCTTTATGCTGGGCGCCGAAGGCGTGCTAGTGGGTACGCGCTTTCTGGTCGCAGACGAGTGCACCGTCTCGGAGCAGTACAAAGAGATGGTCCTGAAGGCCAACGACACTTCAACGCGTGCGACCGGTCGCTCGACGGGACATCCAGTGCGCGCCCTCAAGAGCCCCTTCACCAACGCCTATGCCAAGAGCGAGGGTTCCGGCGCGAGTGCCGAGGAGCTCGGTGCTATGGGAACCGGTGCGCTGCGTAAGGCCGCCAAGGACGGCAACTACGAAGAGGGTTCGTTTTTGTGTGGACAGATTGCCGGCATGGTCAACGAGCGCCAGAGCGCACGCGAAATCGTTGACGACCTGGTCGATGGCGCCGAGCACGTCCTGAAGGGTGCGTGCGCATGGGTGGCGTAGCGTTTTTGTTTGCCGGCCAGGGTGCCCAGCACCCCGCGATGGGCGTCAACTTGATCGAGACATCGCCGGCGGCCGCCGAGGTGTTCGCCATTGCCGACGAGGTGCGCCCGGGGACGAGCGAGCAGTGCCGGAGCGCCTCCAAGGAGGAGCTCTCGCAGACCGAGAACACGCAGCCTTGCGTGTTCGTGCACGACTTGGCTGTCGCCGTCGCCCTGCGCGAGCGCGGCGTGGTGCCTGCCGCCTGTGCGGGATTCTCGCTGGGCGAGGTCGCTGCACTCACCTTTGCGGGGGCATTCGATACGCGAGCGGGTTGTGAGCTCGTGTGAGCGCGCGCGGCATTGATGGCCACGGCGGCCGAGCGTCACCCCGGCGGCATGCGCGCCGTCATCAAACTTGATGCTGCGCAAGTCGAGAACCTGGCTGCGCAGGCCGGCGAGGACTGCTGGCCGGTCAACTACAACAGTCCCCAGCAGACGGTTGTGGCCGGAGCGCCCGATGCGCTGCAGACCCTCGACGTCCTAGTAAAAGAGGCTGGCGGCCGCGCCATGAAGGTCGCGGTGTCGGGTGCATTTCATAGCCCCTATATGGCCGAGGCGACCTGTGGCCTTGCCGCATATATTGAGGCCGGTCACGCGCCGTCCCCGTTGCTCATTCCTGTTTTGGCAAATATGACAGCGGCGCCCTATCCGGCGGATCCCCAGACGGCATCGGATGTCTTGGCCAATCAGGTGAGCCATGCCGTACGCTGGGTCGATACGCTGCATGCTCTGCAGGATCAAGGCATCGACACATTTATTGAGGTCGGCCCCGGCAAAACGCTGTCTGGCCTGATCAAGCGTACGTTGAGCGACGTTCGTGTGTATTCGTGCGAGACGGCCGAGCAGGTCGCAGCTATTGCCGACGAGCTCGCATAGTCCACAGGGCTGTAACCCGAAAGGAATGACATGGGCAACTTGAACAATGGCGCGCTCGAGCGCAACGACTCACGTCGCGTGGCACTGGTCACGGGCGGCTCGCGGGGTATCGGCCGCGCCTGCGCTATCGGTCTGGCGGAGGATGGCTACGATATCGCCGTCGTCTATGCCGGCAGCGTCGATGCGGCGCGCGAGACGTGCGACGCCTGCGAGGCGGCTGGCGCCACGGCGCGCTCATATCAATGTGACGTGGCCGACCCCGCTGCCGTCAACGCGTGCGTGGAAGCGGTCCTCAACGACTTTGGCTCCATTTGGGCGCTCGTCAACAACGCTGGCATCACGCGCGACGGCCTGCTCATGCGCATGGGCGATGACGCCTTCGATCGCGTGCTCGATGTCAATCTTAAAGGAACGTTTAACACGACGCGTGCGCTCACCAAGACCTTTATGCGCCAGCGCGGCGGCTGCGTCGTCAACATGAGCTCGGTTGTGGGCCTGATGGGCAATGCCGGGCAGGCCAACTACGCTGCCTCCAAGGCGGGCGTGATCGGCCTGACCAAGGCGGTGGCGCGCGAGCTTGCGCCCCGCGGTGTACGAGTGAACGCGGTCGCCCCCGGGTTTGTCGAGACGGATATGACGGCAAAGCTCTCGGAGAAGGTTCGCGCGGCAACCGAGGAGCAGATTCCCCTAAAGCGCATGGCGCGCCCCGAGGAAGTGGCCGGCGTGGTGCGCTTTTTGGCGAGCGATGCGGCTGCCTACATTACGGGCGAGGTCGTGCGCGTCGACGGCGGAAGGGCGATGTAGAAACCAGGGCCGAAGAACGGCTTGGATGAGGAGACCATGATGGAACAGAGAGTTGCAATCACCGGCATAGGTGCCGTATCGCCGCTCGGCAACACCGCGCTTGCCACCTGGGCGGCAATGTGCGCTGGCACGTGCGGCATCGGCCCGATTACGCACTTCGATACCGATGCGTTTGCCGTCAAGGTAGCGGCCGAGGTCAAGGGCTTTGACGGCAACGAGTACTTTGGCAAGCGTGATGCAAAGCATCTGGACCCCTGCGTTCAGTTTGCGATGGCGGCTTCGGACGAGGCCATGCGCGATGCGGGCTTTGATGTCGAAGGCGCCATCGATCGAGAGCGCCTGGGCGTCTACGTGGGCTCGGGCGTGGGCGGCATGACGACGCTCGTCGACAACGTCCATACGATTGCCGAACGTGGGCCCCGCCGCGCATCGCCCTATATGATCGCGATGATGATCCCCAACATGGCATCGGGCAATATCGCAATCCGCCACAAGGCAAAGGGCCCGACCCTGCCCGTGGTGACCGCGTGCGCAACCTCGGCCCATGCGGTGGGCGAGGCGTTCCGCGCCATCAAGCACGGCTATGCCGACGCGATCCTCGCGGGCGGCGCCGAGGCTGCAATTATCCCCGATGCCGTTGCGGGCTTTACGTCCTGCCGTGCATTGACCACCAACCCCGATCCCGCGACGGCCTGCCGTCCGTTCGATGCAGACCGCGACGGCTTTGTGATGGGCGAGGGCGCCTGCGTGCTCGTGCTCGAGAGCATGGAACATGCGCAGGCGCGCGGTGCGCACATTTATGCCGAGGTCGTGGGCTACGGCAACACCGATGATGCCTATCACATCACGAGTCCTGATCCCGAGGCTGCCGGCATTGCCCGCGCGATATCGCTGGCGGTGACCGAGGGCGACGTCAGGCCTTCCGAGGGTCTCTACATCAATGCTCACGGCACATCGACCAAGCTCAACGATTCGTCCGAGACGGCGGGCATTAAGCGTGCGCTCGGCGAGGACGCGGCGCGCGCCGCGCACGTCTCGTCGACTAAGTCGATGACCGGCCACATGATCGGTGCCACGGGCGCCATCGAGGTCATGGCCTGCGCCATGGCGCTCGAGCAGGGCGTGGTGCCGCCGACCATTAACTACCGCACGCCCGATCCCGCCTGCGATCTTGACTACACGCCCAATCGCGCAGTTCGCGCCGACCTTACCTGGGCGCTTTCGACCAACCTAGGCTTTGGCGGGCACAACGCCGCCATCGCGCTGCGTAGATATACGAGGAGCTAGAGCATGGATTCCAAAAGACTTGCCGAGATAGCCGATGTTATGGAGGACCGCGGCCTCACGCGCGTGCGCGTTGAGGAGCCCGATGGCACCGCGGTCGAACTCGAGCGCGCGAGCGCCGCACAGCCGGTTGCCGTGCCCATGCCCATGCCGAGCGCTATGGCCGCTCCAGTTGCAGCTCCCACAGTCGCGCCTGCCGCACCGGAGCCCGCCGCGCAGACACCTGCCGCCGCACCGGAGCCCAAGGGCACCGAGGTGACCGCTCCCATGGTCGGCGTTTTCTATGCTGCCCCGGCGCCGGGCGACGAGCCGTTTGTGCACGTGGGCTCTAAGGTCAAGGCCGGCGAGACCCTCTGCATTATCGAGGCCATGAAGGTTCTCAACGAGGTGACGGCCGAGGCAGACGGCGAGGTGCTCGAGATCTGCGTGGCCGACGGCGACCTCGTGGAGTTTGGCAGCTGCCTCATGAGGATCGGATAGGTGATATCCATGAACAAAGAAGAGCTCAAGAAGCTGTTACCGCATCGCGAGCCGATGCTTTTGCTCGACGAAGCCGAGCTGGTGGGCGACGAGGCCCACGGCAAGATCACGATTACGGGCGACGAATACTTTTTGCAGGGGCATTTTCCGGGAAACCCGGTGGTCCCCGGCGTGATCCAGTGCGAGATGCTCGCCCAAAACTGTTGCGTGCTGCTGATGGGCGATGAGGAAGCGCGCGGCGCGACGCCGTTCTACACGAGTCTGGACAAGGTGCGCTTTAAGCGTCCGGTGCGCCCGGGCGACACGGTTGATCTGGTGTGCACCATCACGCGTGCGCGCGGGCCGTTCCGCTTTGCGACGGGTACTGCGAGCGTCAACGGTGAGGTTTGCTGCCGCGCCGATATGTCTTTTGCACTCATGCACGAAAGTTAAGGAAGGCTTCATGTTCGACAAAGTGCTCATCGCCAACCGCGGCGAAGTCGCGGTCCGTGTTATCCGCGCGTGCCGCGATATGGGCATCAAGACCGTCGCCGTTTATTCCACGGCCGATGCGGACGCGCTGCACGTGCAGCTTGCCGACGAGGCGTATTGCATCGGCGGTCCGCGTCTTGCCGAGAGCTACCTCAACGACGATGCTGTGCTCACCTGTGCCGTAAAGTCGGGAGCTAAGGCAATTCATCCCGGCTATGGCTTTTTCTCCGAGAAGGCGAGCTTCGTGCGCGACTGCGACAAGTATGGCCTGGCGTTTGTTGGTTCTTCGGCCAAGGTGATCGACAGCATGGGCGACAAGGACGCCGCACGTCGAACGGCTGCCGCGGCGGGCGTGCCCATCGTGCCGGGCTGCGATTTGCTCAAAAGTCCCGAGGAGGCAACGGCCGAGGCTGAGCGCATTGGCTGCCCCGTGCTTATTAAGGCGCGTGCGGGCGGCGGCGGTCGCGGTATTCGTAAGGTCGAGCGCGTGGAAGATGCGGCAAAGGCCTTTATTGAAGCACGCGCCGAGGGCGAGGCCGTTTTTGGCGACGGCGAGTGCTACATGGAGAAGTTCGTCGCGCCGGCGCATCACGTTGAGGTACAGATTATGGCCGATAAGCAGGGCCATGTGTTTTCGCTCGGCGAGCGCGAGTGCTCGGTGCAGCGGCGCAACCAAAAGCTAATCGAGGAGAGCCCCGCGCCGTGCCTCGACGGACACGACGACATTCGTGCTCGCATGCACAAGGCAGCGCGTGACCTGGCTCGTGCCGTCGGCTACGAAGGAGCCGGTACCATCGAGTTCCTGTATTCGGACGACGGCAATTTCTACTTTATGGAAATGAACACGCGCTTGCAGGTGGAGCATCCGGTTACGGAGTTTGTGACCGATACCGACTTGGTCAAGTGGCAGCTGCGCGTGGCAGCCGGCCAGCCTCTGCCCTTTGAGCAGGAGGACATGCCGGTCCGCAACCACGCCATGGAGTGCCGCATCAATGCCGAAACGCCGGACTTTCTGCCGTCATGCGGATCGGTCACCGCGTTGCGTGTGCCGGGTGGTCCGCGCGTGCGCTGGGATTCCGCCATGTTTACCGGTGCTAAAGTTCCGCCGTACTACGACTCCATGCTCGGCAAGCTCATCGTGTGTGCGCCCACGCGTGACGGCGCCATTCGCAAGATGCGCTCGGCCCTGGGCGAGCTCGTGATTGAGGGCGTGAGCGAAAACAGCGAACTGCAGCTCAACGTGCTGGCAAACGATGAGTTCTTGTCGGGCATGTACCACACCGATCTGATGGGGCATCTCTATGCTGATGAATAGAAAAGCGAAGACGGTCAACGTCCTCGAGGGGCCGATGACCGAGTCGTGCGCCGAGTTTCCCGCGCGCCACGTGTTTATCAAGTGTCCGGAGTGCCGCCGCGTGATCGATGAGGCACGCCTGCACGACAACCTCGAGGTCTGCCCTCGTTGCGGCAAACACTTTCGCGTGAGCGGTCGCGCGCGCATGCGCATGACGGTCGACGAGGGCACGTTTGAGGAATGGGATGCCAATCTGGCGTCGGAGGATTTCCTCTCGTTTCCCAGCTATGCCGACAAGCTCAAGAGCGTGAGCGAGCGTTCGGGCGAGCGCGATGCCGTTGTGTGCGGCAAGGGTAAAATCTGCGGTTGCGATACCGCGTGCTTCTTTATGGATGCCAACTTTATGATGGGCTCGATGGGTTCCGTGGTGGGCGAGAAGATCTGTCGCACATTTGAGCATGCGACCGAGCTGGGATTGCCGGTTGTCGGCTTTACCGTTTCGGGCGGAGCGCGCATGCAAGAGGGCGTGACATCGCTTATGCAGATGGCCAAAATCTCTGCTGCCGCGAGAAGGCATAGCGAGGCGGGCGGCCTGTATATCACGGTGCTCACCGACCCCACGACTGGCGGCGTGACCGCGAGCTTTGCCATGGAGGGCGATATTATCCTGGCCGAGCCCGATGCCCTGACGGCATTTGCCGGCCCGCGCGTGATCGAGCAGAACATGCACAAGCGCCTGCCCAAGGGATTCCAGCGCTCCGAGTTTTTGCTGGAGCACGGCTTTTGCGATGCCGTCGTTCCGCGTGGCGAGATTGCGCTCACGGTGGGCGAGCTGCTGGCGCTGCACGAAGGGCACGTGCCCGGCCTGGGGGCACCGCACGAGATTGTGCATACGGGTCGCCGCGGCAAAAAGTTGGGACACTTGTTCAAGCGCTCGGCCGCACCAAAAACCGCGCTCGAGATTGTCAAACAGACCCGCTCGGCAGATCGCGCCACGGCAGGCGAGATGATCTCGCTGGGCCTGGATGGATTTGTGGAGCTGCACGGCGACCGCTACTTTGGCGACGACGCCGCTGTGGTGGCTGGCATTGGCTGGAAAGACGGGCGCCCCGTAACGGTCATCGCCATCGAGCGCGGCACCACGACCAAAGAGCGCATGCGTCGCAACTTTGGCATGGCACATCCCGAGGGCTACCGCAAAGCGCGTCGCCTTATGCGCCAGGCCGAAAAGTTTGGTCGACCGGTTCTGTGCCTGGTCGATACTTCGGGCGCGTTTTGCGGCATCGGTGCCGAGGAGCGCGGCCAGGGCGAGGCGATTGCTCAGAATCTCATGGAGATGAGCGGCCTTAAGACACCGATTGTCTCGGTGGTGACAGGCGAGGGCGGCTCTGGTGGCGCGCTGGCGCTGTCCGTGGCCGACCGCATCCTGATGCTCTCGAGCTCGGCCTATTCAGTCGTGAGCCCCGAGGCCTGTGCGTCGATCCTGTGGAAGGATACCGAGCGTGCGGATGAGGCCGCCGAGGCGCTTAAGCTCACGGCCCCCGATCTGCTGGCGCTCGGCATCATCGACGGCATTGTTGACGATAAGGGCCTGTCGCATGAGGAGATCGCCGGTGCCGTCATGTCCTCGGCATTTGATGCCTTCGATACGCTTGGGCAGCTCGACGACGCGACCCTCACAAACCTCCGCTACGAAAAGTACCGCGCAATCGGTCGATACCGCACGATGTGACAAAGGGACAGCCCGCATGTCATATTGGGAAAGGCGTTCCATGCTACAAGTTTCTAACACCTCGTTTACAACGTCGGTTTCATCAAACGCCATGGCCGTGGTGGACTATCTGTCCAAAAGCATGATGTCGGCGCTGCCGTTTATTGTCTGCGCGGCGTTGTTCCGCACCGTCGCTGTCATTATGGGCGAAGGCATGCTGGGCCTGTGGTCTGCCGATTCCGATATCTATCGCCTGTTCTACAGTTGGCTCTATAACGCCGGCTACTACTTTTTGCCCATTTATCTTGGTTGGGCGGCCGCCCGCCAGCTCGGTTGCTCGGAGCAGCTGGGCATGATGCTGGGCGGCGTATTGATTGCACCCGATTTACTCAAGCTTGTCGATGCCGCATCGACGACGGGGGCATCGATGACTTCCGTGTATGGTCTGCTTCCTGCGCCGGTCAACGATTTCACGACGACTGTTTTTCCGGTTCTCATCTCGGTGCCCGTGCTATGGCGAGTGGAGTGTTTCTTTAAGCGCGTTATCCCTAAGGCCGTGGCGTTTTCGTTTGTTCCGTTTGCGACCTTGCTTGTCATGGTTCCGGTTTCGCTGTGCATTACGGCGCCGGCGGGCAGCTATCTGGGCATGCTGTTGGGCCAGCTTATGTTTATGCTTGGCAATTCCGGTGGCATTGTGTCGCTGCTCACGCTCATGGGGCTTGCCGCAGGCTGGGAGTTCCTAAAGATCGCGGGCGTCAGCAACGTCGTCCTATCGCTCGCCTATGCGCAGTTTATGAGTGTGGGAACGGATTCGTGCATCCTGATCGCCGCGACGATGGCAACGTTCGCCGTTTGGGGCATGCCCTTTGGCGCGTCGCTTCGCGTTGCGGATAAGGACGAGAAGGCGCTCATGCTGGGCTATTCGATCTCGGGCGTGCTTGGTGGCGTAAGCGAGCCGGCGCTGTACGGTTGCGGCTTTAAATATGGCAGGTGCCTGACGTGCATGGCCATTGGCGGCGCCGTCGGAGGCCTTGTTGCGGCCGTGGGCCACGTTACGGCCTATACCATCGGCATGACGAATGTCCTCATGGTCATTGGCTTTGCCACGGGCGGCATCTCGAACCTGCTGTGGTGCTGCGCTGCCGGTGGTGTAGCATTCGCGATGTCTGCGGCGCTGAGCTACTGCTTTGGTGTGGTGCCGACGAAGGGGCAGACGACGGGGGACGGAGCCGATTCACCCGAAACCTCGAAGAGCGTGGCCGAAGTAAGCGCGTAAACCTGTGCGACACAAGGACGATTCCTTTGCCATGCTCCAAGGCCGTGACCCGTGTGGGTCGCGGCCTTTTTTGTATCTGGGGGACAAAGTGGCTACACTACAATCCGTTTGAGCAATAGATATATAGGTAGTACCGTGGGGGCGGATGTAGATGGTCGAGTGGATTGTTAAGCGTGCGCAGGGCGACCGTGCGCGCGTGGGCACGTTGACGGGCGTGGTGTGTATTCTCGCCAATGTGGCACTATGCGCTGCGAAGGGCGTAATTGGCGTGCTGTCGGGATCGGTTTCGATTGTGGCGGATGCCATGAACAACCTGTCCGATGCCAGCTCGAACATCGTGAGCGTGCTGGGCTTTAAGCTGGCGAGCAAGCCGGCCGACCCCGAGCATCCTTACGGCCACGGTCGCTACGAGTATCTCT
>URYW01000020.1 GCA_900552145.1 uncultured Collinsella sp.
TGCCCGGTCTTTGAAGGCGTGGGCGGCGGAACTACTACCGGTAAGCGCTCCGTGCAGATGGCAGCCGTCTCCGAGATGCAGGGCGCGGCGGGCTGCGTGGTCAACTCCCCCGCCACTGCCGAGATGGTCGAGCACATCACCAACATCGCCGACATCCCCGTCATCGCCACGGTCGTTCGCTGCGACGACGATGCTCACGCCAAGGTGCGCGCCGGAGCCAAGATTCTCAACATCGCCGCCGGCAAGAACACGCCCCAGGTCCTACGCGAGCTGCGCGAGCACTATCCCAACCTGCCGCTCATCGCGCCGGGCGGCAAGACGCCCGAGAGCATCCGTGAGACCATCGCCGCCGGCGCCAACGCCATCATCTGGACGCCGCCTTCGGCCCAGCAGTTACAGACCGACATGATGCAGCGTTATCGCAAGATGAAGGAAGACGCCACACCTGTCATCTCGCGCGACGATGTGCCCATTATCGACCAGGTCGCCGCCGCCGAGGTCAGCCAGGTCGAGAACATGAATCCCGATGTGCCGATTCCCGACGAAGTCATCGAGCGCGTCGCTTCGATCCACGAGCGCGTCGAGGAGCATCGCGCCAACCGCGGCCTCAAGCCGTCACTGCACGGCTTCTTCTTCCGCGGAAAGAAACGCTAGCCGCAACAGCAAGGCCCGCCCCACAAACGTGAGGCGGGCCGTTTTCGTTTGAGCAATCACGCAGCGACGTGATGAGCCAAGTTAATCCACGCGCTTGTCGCCCATAAAGAAGAGCGCCACCGTACCAGGTCCGGTATGCGAGCCAATCAGAGTACCGATGTCATTGATCTCAATCTTGCCTTTAAGCTGCGGAACCTGTTCCTCAATCAGCGCCGCAACTGCCTCGGCATCCTCGCGGCACGCCGAGTGCGACATGATGCACTTACCCGAATAATCCGCACCGTCCAGCACGTGTGCCATCATGGTCTTAGCCATCTCGGAAATCGCGCGCTTCTTAGTGCGAATCTTCTCACGTGGCGACAGCTTACCTTCGCAATCGACCGTCATAAGCGGGCAAATCTTAAGCGCCGTGCCGATGATCGCGCTCGCAGCCGAAATGCGACCGCCTCGTAGGTAGCTCGACAGATCGGTCGAGAAGAACCAGTGGTGCAGGTTGAGTTTGTGCTCCTCGATCCAGGCAGCCGTCTCGTCGAGTGAAGCCCCGCTATCGCGCACGTCGGCGGCATATTCCAGCAACAGGCCAAAGCCCGAAGACGCCGCCAGCGAATCGATGACGCGCACCTTGCCGCCCTGGGGATAGCGATCCGCGAGCATCTGCGCCGCAACGCAGGCCGATCCATACGTGCCCGAAATACCCGACGACAACGTCAGGTGCAGCACGTCTTTACCCTCGGCAACAAACGGCTCCCAAAACTCCTCGTACTCACCCACGCTCACCTGGGACGTCTTGGGCATGGCGCCCGCGGCAATCTGGGCAAAAAACTTGTCCGGCGTAATCGACTGATACAGATCGTCCGTATAGACAACATCGTCGATCTCGTAATGAAAACACACGACAGGGATATTGCGCGACGCAAAGAACTCACGGGTTCGGTCGGCGGCGGATTCACAGGTCAGGACAAAATCACTCATATGAGGCTCCTTACTCATTGCTGCGCAAATTATCGCACAGTGAGCCTACATACGGTACATATGTCCACTATTTACCAAATCGAACCAAAAATAGCGAACATCTTTACCACCATCGTCTCCACCGGCCCCACGCATAAATATCTGAGAAAACACCTTCTGTCGTCTCCACTCAACCGCCATATCTACCTCAACTAAATCGATTTACCAAACCATTCAGCCGACAATTCAGCCGCTGGCGCAAAATCGAAACAAAAGCGGCGCATACTGATAAACGTTTGACGCTGTTTATCAGTTTTACCAGCCCCATCGGAAGGTGTTTCATGGTCGCATTCGATCGCAACCCGCAAGACTTCAAGTATCTGCGCCTGCTGTCGAGACAGTTCCCCACCGAACAATCCGCATTTACCGAGATTATCAACCTCTCGGCCATCCTCAACCTACCCAAGGGCACCGAGCATTTTATGAGCGACGTGCACGGCGAGTACGAAGCCTTTATGCACATCCTCAATAACTGCTCGGGCGTCGTGCGCGAGCATGTCGACGAGATTTTTGGCGACACGCTCTCCTTTGACGAAAAGGGCGAGCTGTGCACGCTCATTTACTACCCGCGCGAGAAGATTGAGCTGGTCCGCAGCCAGCGCGAGGACTCGCCAACTTGGTACAAGACGATGCTTGACCAGCTCATCATGGTCGCTCGCTCGCTTTCAAGCCGCTACACGCGCTCCAAGGTGCGTAAGGCCATCCCGCGCGACTACGCCTATATCATCGACGAGTTGTTGCACACGCACCCGGACGAGAACAACTATCGCGTGCGCTATCACGAGCGCATCGTGGAGTCCATCCTGGAGACCGCCAGCGCCGACGACTTTATCGAGTCGCTCGCTTCGCACATCAAGCGCCTGGCCGTCGACCACCTGCACCTGGTGGGCGATATCTTCGACCGTGGCGGCGGCGCTGCCAAGATTATGGACCGCCTGCTCACCTACCATTCGCTCGACATCCAGTGGGGCAACCACGACCTGCTGTGGATGGGCGCTGCGGCCGGTGAGCCCGCCTGCATCGCCACGGTATTGCGCAACAACCTACGCTACGACAACTACGAAATTCTAGAGAACGACTACGGCATCTCGCTGCGTGAGCTTGTCGCCTTTGCCGATGCCACCTATACCGCCGGTGAGTCCATCACCCCGCTGATCAAGGCCATCAACGTGCTGCTCTTTAAGCTCGAGGGCCAGATTATCCAGCGCCACCCCGAGTTCGATATGACCAACCGCCTGTTACTCGACAAGATCGAACACGACACCGGCACGGTCACGCTCGCCGACGGCAGCGTGTGGCCGCTCACGACCAACGACTTCCCCACCGTCGACCCGGCGGACCCCTATACGCTCACGCCCCAGGAGCAGCACATCATCGACAAGCTCGTGTCCGAGTTTGTCACCGCCGATCACCTGCATCGCCATATCGATTTCCTCTATTCCCACGGCTCGATGTACAAGGTCGCCAACGGCAACCTGCTCTTCCACGGCTGCGTTCCGCTCAACGAAGACGGCACCTTTAGCAGCATGAACTGTCTGGGCACCTGGCACGCTGGCCGCGATTATCTCGATTTTTGCGACCACATCGCCCGCCGCGCCTGGCGCGTGGGCGACCGCGACGCTCTCGACTGGATGTGGTACCTGTGGATTGGCTTTAACTCACCCGCCAGCGGACGCCTGGTGCGTACCTTTGAGCGCGCCTATATCGCCGATAAGAGCACCTGGGTCGAGCCGATGGACCCGTACTTTACGCTTACCAAGTCGCCCTCGGTCTGCGATGATATCATGCGCGAGTTTGGCGTCGCGCCCATGGCATGCTCGCCGACCGGCCACATCATCAACGGCCACACGCCCGTTAAAACCACCAAGGGCGAGCAGCCCATCCGCGCCGAGGGCAAGCTGCTGGTCATCGATGGCGGCTTCTGCCGCGCTTACCATCCCAAGACGGGCATCGCCGGCTATACGCTCATCTCGAGCTCGCGCGGCTGCCGCCACAAGTCGCACCGGGCCTTTACGACGGTTGCCGAGGCACTCACGCGCAACGTGGACATCGAAAGCGAGACCAACCGTTTTGACCAAGCAGACCGTCGCCGCATGGTGAGCGACACCGATACTGGCGCCAAGATTCGCAGCCAGATCCAGGATCTGCGCCAGCTGCTCGATGCATATAGAAACGGTGCTATCGAAGAGCGCGTCTAGCCCCACCCGCGGGGATTGGCTAAACTTGCTGAGTTTGTCATCCCCACGGCGTCCCCGCGCCACCCTAAGGCAGGTACCATGCAAAAGCTCCTTGCGCAGATCATGAAATTTGGCGTCGTCGGTGTCATTGCCACGGTTATCGACTTTGGCATTATGAATCTGCTCCACTACGGTCTGGGCCTCAACATCCTAATCGCCAACACCAGCGGCTTTATCATCTCACTCATCTTTAACTACCTCGCAAGCATGAAGTACGTGTTTGCGCACAAGGAAGGCATGAGCCGCCGCCGCGAGTTCATCATCTTTGTCGTGCTGTCCGTGATCGGTTTGGTGCTCAACGACGGCATCGTGCTGGCGCTCAACGCCGGCCTGGGACTCGAGGCCAATATCGCCAAGATCTGCGCCACCGCGCTTGTCATGGTCTACAACTTTGTGACCCGAAAAATCTTCCTGGAGGGCGACGAGACCAAGTAGCTCGAAACCCCTGCAGCATTACGGCGCCCACGGACGACGTGCACTCAGCGCAGTATCGTCCGTGGGTGCCGCTCGTTTACGGGCAAATTTTCAACGTTTGCGGATTAGCTCTTGAAAATTTGGCGAGTTCATATAGTTCTTGGCAAAGACCTTACGTTTCCCTTGTAAAAGCTCTAAAGTATCCTCTGCTCGATTCATCAACGCATTGGATGTGATTACGTGCGCAAGGCGCTGGCACAACCTCATACCAAGCAGTTCCTCAAGTTTGCTGTCGTGGGTCTTATCTCCTTTGGCATCGACTGGGGCATGCTCATTGCGCTCGTCGAGCTGTTCCACCTCGACTTTTTGATGAGCACCACGGTTTCGTTTATCACGTCCGTCGTGGTCAACTACTGGCTCAGCATGAAGTACGTGTTCGACCACCGCGAAGGCATGAGCCGCAAGCGCGAGTTCACGATCTTCACCATCCTGTCGGTGCTCGGCCTGGGCCTCAACGACCTGTACATGTTTGTGGGCGTCACGTTTTTGAGCATCGGCTACCAGGCCATGAAGGCCATCGCCACGTTCCTCGTCACCTGGTACAACTACTTCAGCCGCCGCTTCTTCCTCGAGGGCGCACGGTCATAGTCGATTCACTATTTGCTTGAATGTATAACCGGTTGGAATTCCCATTCCAACCGGTTTTTTGTTTGCCGAGAGACCCGGCGACCCAGTCCCATTCGCACGAAAAACGGGCGGCCCGGATGTTTGTCCGAACCGCCCGTCTGGCGCGCTATGTCGAGGCCTCTAGCCCGTTACGTAATACCAAACGACGTTGTCGCCATTGGAGAGAACGTAGTTACTGCAGGCCGTCACGGGCGTTGTGCCGTTGACGGAGTACATCCAGCCGCTCGTGCCGCCGTACTGTTTCTCGGCCAAACCACCAATCGCAGAAACATACGTGCCGTACGATGAGCCGTGTGCGTTGACAGAAAGGCCCAGCGCGCACAGGGCATCGTAAACGGTGGCGCCTTCGTTAAAGGTAAAGGTGCCGCCAGAGGACACGGGATTGCCCACAGCGCTCGATGTGACCGAAACCGTCACCGTAACGTAGTTGGACTCCTGTGAGCCGCTTTGGCTGCCCGAGGAGGCGTTTCCACCATTAGAGGATGAGGCTCCATCAGACGACTGGCCACCGCCCGAAGAAGCACCGCCAGACGCATTGGAAGTATCACCGGCTCCCGTATTTTGGGCAGCGGATTTATCGCCAGACTTCTTGCCGCCCCGGTCCTCGGACTTCTTGCTATCCGAGTTTTTGTCCGATTCCTTGTTTGAAGACTCGGAATCCTTGGAACTGGCCTCGCCCGAAGTCGTAGTCGTAGTCGAGCCAAACCCCTTGGTGTCCTTGGCGACGACGCTCTCCCCCGTCACGGTCTGAACGATCCAGTCAATGGACCAGGCGCCGCTCTCGGAAGGATGGACGAAGCCCAGCGAGACGACGATCAGAATGGTGCACGCGGCAGCAAGAACGCCAAGGAGCGCCTTGCGACGAGAGGCGGACGCCGCCGAAGCGGCGCCCTGTTGCTTTGCATCGTCGAACTGAATGAACGAGGAATCTGGTTGCTTGGGGTCAGCGTCCTTGGATTTATTGGACACAACCCTCACCTACCGACGTTTGGTGAACACGAACACGCCGACGATGGCGAGACCGATGACGCCGGCGGCAACGCCAACAATGGCGAGCGGGTTGGTGCCAGTCTCCTGCTCGGAAGCACTAGAGGACTTCTTAGCAGTGGTCGTAGAAGCAGCACCCGTATCGGACTTGGAATCGGACTTCTTGTCGGACTTCTTGTCGGACTTGCTGTCCTTCTTGTCAGACTTCTTCTCGTCCTTCTTATCGGACTTATCGGAGTCCTTCTTGTCGGACTTGTTGTCCTTGGTCTCGGTCTTGGTCGACACCGTCGTCTTGGTCGTCGGCTTATGACCCGGGGCGACAGCGCCGCCCTTCGAGCCGGAGCCGGAATCCGTGCCAGTGCCAGTGCCAGAACCAGTACCGGTACCAGAACCGCCGCCGCCATTCGAACCAGCGCCGCCATTACCGCCAGGGTTAACGGCATTCTTGGTCCACTTGGCATACAGCGTCAGATCGGCCGTCACCGGCGTGCTAAAGTCATACGCCTGCGTGCAAGCCTCATCGGTATACCAACCGCCGAAAGTGTAGCCATCGCGCGTCGGATCGGCCGGCTTGACCAGCTTGCCATCGGCCGTGGCAACAAACTTAGTGTCGCAAGCAGACCCGCCGTTGGAATTAAAGGCAACCGTCCAAGACTCGACAGCTCCAAGTTTAAACAGCGTGCCCGAATCATTAATGTAGTAGAGATTGCCAGAAGCATCGGCAATGACCGGAGAGTCACAGTACTGGTAATGGCCAGCCGCATCATAAATCTGCGTCGCCTCTGCATCGCCGAGCGTATAGCGATACACCCCACCACCAGCAGAGTAGCTGACGTAGTCCTTGCTATCCGCGCTATTAACGGTGAAGTACACATAGGTTTTGCCGCCCTGAACACTCACCAGCGGAGTAGCAGCAATACCGTTAAATCCGGCCGGTAGCTCTTTACCGTCAGCAGCGGTGACCATCGTGGTCTTACCAGTCTTCAGATTATAGAGAACCAGAGCAGATCCAGTAGCCGTCTGCCCACCGACAATCAAGTTGTCGCCAGACATCGCCGGGGCGCTCATGTTATTCGTGAGACCCAGGTCGCCCGTCTTCTGCTCGCTCAGCACGCCCTTCGCCGAAAGCGAAATCACATGGAGCTTTCCGTCGTGCGTCATCTGATAGAAGGTCGAGCCATTGGACGGAGCGGCGACGCAGTCAGCGTTCGCAAGGGTGCCGAGCTTCATGGTCGAAACGACATCGCCCGTTGCCTTATCAATGCACTTAAGCGTACCTGCGCTCGTGGGGACGATGGCGTACTTATCCGTCAGGGCAGCGCCAGTCCAATAATAGCCCTCAGCTGCGTCGATGTTCTGCCAAGAGACTTCGCCTGTGGTGATCTTGATGCGCGTAAAGGAACCGTTGGCGTATTTCTTCCCATCAGCCGTGCCTACATAGACGTACTCGCCGTCCGAAACGACGGTGCAGGAGCTCTGCGTCAAGTCCGTCAAACCAGGCGTCAGCCACTTGCAGATCAGCTTGTCTGCAGTAATCGCCTGGACCGCACCGCCGTTGAGCGGAACGATGATAAGGCCATTGGTATAGATCGGACGAGAGGTATAGCTCACCTTGGAGGCGAGCGGCGCAGAGGCAACCTTTTTGCCCGTGGACGAATCGATCTTAATGAGCTCGTTCTCGGTCGCGATGTACACAAAGCCGTTAGCAATGACAGGCTCGCTGCAGTTGGCATACTGCTGACCAGACTCGGCCTTCCAATCGAAGGCCCACTTAAGACCGGCGGCCTGCGCAGGCGTCTTGGCATCCGTTACGGTCGAACCGTTGCCACTGTTGCCGTAGCCGGCCCACTCGGCATCCCAATCAGCAGTCGTCGCACCCGGGTCCACGACAATCTTGTCGGGATCGGGCATGGGCGAATTATCGGTGGTATAGGCAAGCGTGACCTTATCGCCGCTCTGGAGCGTAATCTGATTGGCGCAGAGTAAGGAGGGCTCTCCATTGATATACAGGTGCCAATATTTGTTGGTCGCACCATCATAGCCGTACGTCTCGTCTTCGAATGGCGAGTTGATGGAATTGAGGAACCAGTACTCACCACTCTGGGAGCCGTTGTACGTAACGCCCTTGGCCTTCAGAACCGTCTCAATAAGGTTCTGGGCAGTAGAGCCTTCGGGCAGAGAAACGTTGCTTGCCGAGCCCCAGCGAGCATTGTTGCCGTTGACATCGGGACCGATAACATCGACAGACCCAAGAACCTGGCCAGGAAGGGCATCGGCGTCAGCACCATACATAAAGGTGACGGCATCGCCCTCATGGAGCTCGTAGGCACCGGCGCCAACGTCGGCGAACTTGCCATTTACGTAGAAGCGCCAATAGCTATTGGTCGCAGCATCCCAGCCATAGGACTTACCATCGAACGGCGAATAAATGCCGTTGAGGAACCAGCCCCAAGACGATTCGCTAGCATCGAGCTTAAGGCCGGTCTGCTCAAGGAGATCCTTGGCAGTAGAGCCCGCCTTGAGACTCGTCTGGCCCGTCGAAGCCCAAACCTGCTGCTTGCCGTCCTTGTCCTTACCGAGAACCTGAACAGAAGCATGGACAGAATCGGAGGGCAGCTGGTCGCCCCAGCCACCGTAGAACCACGTAACGGTATCGCCGGCATGGATGGTGACATTGTCCGCCGTATAGTCACTCGACTTGCCGTTGATGAACAGCTGCCAATAGGTCGAATAATCTTGGGGCGTACCCAGCTCAACACCGTTGTACTTAAGGCTCAGAATGAAGGAGCCCGCAGCAACGGCGTCAATATCATTCGCCTCGAGCGCGGCCTTCGTAAGGTCAAGCGCGCTCGAACCGGACGTCACCACATACTGCGCGTTATCGACCCAAGTCTGAGTCTTGCCCTGGGCATCGCGACCAATGACGGTCACATTTGCGGCAACCTGGTCCTTAACGACAGGGGACGCGCTACCAGCCGTATAGGCAAACTCAATCTTCTGCCCTTGGGTGAGCTTGACGCTGCTCGCGCCAACCGAGGAAGACGCGCCGTCGACGAACAGCTGCCAGTAGGCATAAGTCGCCGGATCGAAGGCAAGCGTACGGCCATCGCTCGGGGATGTGATGCTTTTGAGGTAGAAGCCGAATGCCGTGTTCGGTTCGTAATCCGCTTTAAAGCCCGTCTTCTGCTGCAGCTTAACGAAGGCATCCGCAGCCGTCGCGCCCTCGTCGAGCTTGAGCTGCGTAGGTGCCACCCAGGTCTGAGCCTTGCCGTCGGCATCGGTGCCGATAATCGAGAACGAGACCTCGACTTGCTTCTTGGCGTCATCGCCGGTTTCTGTCGGGTTCTCTGTCTGAACGGCAGCCGCGGCGGCAGATCCTGCTTGGCCAGCGGATGCCGCTGAAGACTGCTCGCTCGCGACAGGGCTCTCCCCCGTCGCCGAGCCTTCGTCGCCAGTTGCTGCCTTTGTTGCGGCGGCACTAGCTGCAGGCGCGCTCCCAGAATCCGAAACTTCGGCGCCGCTCTGCTCAGCGGCACCGCCCGCAAGCGCTGCGTCCTCGCCCGGCGTCGTAGCCTGAGCCACAGCCTCGGCAATGCCCTCGGCGCCCTCGGCCCACAGCTGAGCCGGCGTGGTGCCAAAGGCCATCGCGAAGGCCAGGAATGCCACCAGGCCGCGCTTGGCTACGCCGCGTGCAATCGCGCCACGGCGATGCAGCGAGGCGCGCTCGCGCTCGTCCTCAAACACATCCATTTGTCCCCCATTGTCTGTACTTGGAGCATTGCCCAGCGGCTGCCCCACGTCATCGCGCATGTTACGCTCGAGTTCCCCCATCGGGGTCCCCCTTCCCTCCAGAGCCCTATGCACACCGGCGGCATACGCCGCAGCCGCATGCAAGATGGGAGGCGATCCGACTTAACCTTAACGACTCGGGCGCGCCGTCCGATCTGCGACGCGAACATCCCGAGCCAAGAGGAATTACGGTTACTGGTACAGCCGGGGACTTGCACCCCGATTCCCCCAAACGCGCAGGAAAACCGCGCATTCGTGCGTCTCCGCACCACCATCTAGGCCATCGATTAAAATCGTCAATATGCTATCACGCAAAAGGGCCTCGCACGCAGGCGAAGCCCAAGGTAAAAGCTATTGTTTGCGATAGGAGAATGCGGTGACGGTCACAGCCTCTAGTGCTTGCCGCCGTGGCTGTTGAGCCAGATATTGCGACCCAGCATAAGCGCCAGCACCAGCGCGCTCACGTAGCCCATAAAGCCAATGACTGGGATACCAAACACAACCGGCTCGATGCGTGCATAGTACACCACCGACGAACCGATAAACAGACCGGCGATCACAATCGCCATCGACATGCGGTCGATGATTCCGCCCAGCTGTCGCAGCGCCTTATCGCTGCTCATGATCTGCGTGTTCACCTTAAGCTGGCCGCGCGTGAGCATACGCGAAGCCAAGCCCAGATACTCGGCCGCCTCGAGCGAGCCTTTTGCCGCGCGATAGCTGCTCGCGGCAAAGTCGCGGCTCATCTCGCGCATGCGGGCATAGATGCTCTTCTCGTTTTTGATATGAGCCTGAATGATCTGGATCATGTTGACGTCGGGCATGTACTCGGTCAGCAGGCCCTCGAGCGTCACCATGCCGCGGGCGAACATCGTCACCACGCTCGGCAGCTCAACGTCATTTTTGCGCGCGAGGTTTAACAGCGAGGTCAAAAACTCGCCGATATCTAGGTCCTTAAGGTCAAGGCCCGCAAAGTCAGCCACGATAAAGTCAAGATCGGACAAAAACGCTGAATGATCGAGCTCGGCCGAATCGCCACGCGTCACGGCAAAGCGCATGAGCGAATCCTTGAGCTTTGGCACGTCGCCCTCGGCCACGGCGAAAATCATGTCCTTTACGATACCGCGATCGTGGCTCGACATGCGTCCGACCATGCCCAAGTCGATAAAGTAAACGATGCCGTCCTTGAGGATGATGTTTCCCGCATGCGGGTCGGCATGGAAAAAGCCGTCATCGAGCACCTGCGTCGAGTAGTCCTCGACAATCGCGGCACCGATCTTTTCCAAGTCATAGCCCTCGGCCACCAAGCGTTCAGGATCGGCGATCGAAATGCCGTCGACGTAATCCATAACCACCACGTGCTCGGTGCACAGGTCCAGATAGGATTTAGGGCACGTCACGCCATGAACGTTCTTATGGAACTCGTAGAAGTCGTTGAGGTTTTTGGCCTCGGCCAAAAAGTTGGTCTCCTCGCGAAACGAGGTCCACAACTCCTCGACTACGCCGTGCAGGTCAACGAATTGATCGGTGTTGACGAACTTGGAAACGATACGCACCACCGAGCGGATGATATCGATGTCCTGTGCCATAACCTGCTGCGCACCGGGGCGCTGCACCTTGACGGCCACGTCCTCGCCCGTCACCAGACGAGCGCGGTGCACCTGCGCGAGCGATGCGCTACCAAGCGGATTGGGGTCGATCGCATCGAACATCTCCCCCAGGCGCAGGCCGTATTCTTCTTCCAGACAGCTGAGTACGACCTCGTACGGCACCGGCTCCACGTCGGAGCGCAGACGACGCAGCTCGTCGCAAAAGCGCTGCGGCAGAATCTCGGACCGGTTGGCCAGAATCTGCCCCATCTTGACGAACATGGGGCCGAGTTCCTCGAGCAGGCGGCGCAAACGAACCGGCGTGAGGTTATCCCACACGCGGTACTTTTTGACCAGGCGAACAATCTGTCCAATGCGTTCGCGACGACCCGCCGGCGTGAGCTGGTATTCCTCGTCCGGCGCCATCGCGTCGGGCTCCTCGGGGACCATATCGACAGCGCGCGGCTTCTTGCGAGCGCCCGAGACGACGGCATCGACCTCATCGACAACCGCCGCCTCGTCACCCAAGGGATCTAGATTGTTGTAATCGGTGGTGGAATCTGCCATCTGCGCTGCTACTCGGCCTCTACGGTATCCTTCGCATCGTCGGGCTCAACGGACTCGACGGGCACCGAGGTCACATTGTCCTCGACTGAATCGACAATGTCGCGCACATGGGCCAGGAAGGCCGTGCGCTCGGGGGCGGTCATAACGCGGACGCGAGCAAGGATGAGCTCGTCAAGCACGCGCTGGGCCGCGGTCTCGCCCTGCATGCCCAAGCGCTCGGTCAGGTCGGAGATGGTGCCGCCGGCCTGCTCGAACATGTCGGACACGCTGCGGGCGATATCGGGGGTGGCGGTGTCCTTGCGGACCTGCTCGCCCTTGGTGTTAAGGTCGTCGAGGACCTTCTTGCCGCCTTCGACAGCAACGGCGGCAGCGCCAAAGCCCACGTTAATGGCGCCGTTAACAAGCTGATCGAGTTTCATAACCATGGTTGTCTCCAATCACAAACAACTGCATTGGCGTTCTTGTACCCAAGATTGAGCGAAAGCGACAAAGCGTTTTAGCGCTATTCGATCGACGGGAAACCCTTACCTCACGTTGTCGTTCATCGCAAAAGAGTTCTTCATGGCGCAGCTCGTGGTGTAGAGCACCTTGCCCAGTAGAGCATCGGTCTCTACGCGAACACGCTCGGCAAACTCCTCGTTGGCGCGTGCAAGCTCGGCAGACACCTCGGCCTCGGGCAGAGCGGCTACGGCAGCATCGACGTCATGGATCTGCTTGTGACCCATGCCACCGACCTTCTCCTGATAGTCCTCCACAGCGCGGCCGCACTCATGGAAACGGACGTCGGCCAGGGCGCCGATCAGGCGGTTGGCCCAGTAGAAGTTTTCGGACGTCACGCGAGCCTGCGTGTCGGCATAGTACTCGGGCATGGTCTCGACGTTGGCGTACAGCGGAACCAGCGCGTTAAACGAGTTGGAACCAAAGGCCATCCACTGCACGGCGCGGTAGGCCGGCTGCGCATAGGGGCGCAGCTGCAACACGGCAAGCTGGCTGTTGCGGTTGATGCCGATGGGACGATAAGCGCCGCGCGTAGCGGGCGTGCCCTTGCTGCCGTAGCAGTCGTACTCCGTGCCCTGGTAGTGGCTCGAGAGTACGTACTTAATGTCCTCGATGGTCACCTTGCGCTCGGGCACGCGGCTCCAGGGGATATCGTCGCTCTCGGGCGTGTAGTCGGCGTCGGGGCCATCCCACACGTCGCTGGGGTTGAGGCAGCGCTGCATGTACCAGGCGCGCGGCGTGTTGTAGACATGGTCGCAGTCGCTGTGCGAGCCAAAGGCCTCGCGCGGGTTAAAGACGGCAGCCGGGCCGTCGCTCTCGACGCCCAGCGTCAGGTCCAGATGCCACTCGGCCATCCAGGCGCGCAGGTCGGCGGAGCACATGTGGTCGGCCTGGGCGCCCTCGGCGTCATCCAGGTCAAAGCTGTCGATACCCAATTGGTTGGGCATGGTCACATAGGCGTCATCGGGCACACGCTTGGCAATCCAATGATGGCCGCCGATGGTCTCAAGCCACCAGATCTCGTCCACGTCGCTAAAGGCGATGCCGTTGTTCTCGTAGGTGCCGTAGCGCTCGAGCAGGTCGCCCAGGATACGAACGCCGTCGCGGGCGGACTTGGCGTACGGCAGGACCAGGGTCACCATGTCCTCCTCGCCCAGGCCACCGGGCTGTGCCGGAACGTATCCATCCTCGCCTTCGTTGCCCCTAGCGGGCACGTAGTCCACAAGCGGGTCGGCGCCGCGGACGCGCTCGTTGGTGGTGAGCGTCTCGGTTGCGGACATGCCAACATTGAGCTCGTTGAATCCGGCCTCGGCCCAAATACCGTGACCGGGAACGACGTCGGGGACGCTCGTGTAGCGCATGGGATTGTCGGGCAACTCAACGGTCAGGTGGCTCAGGACGCTCGTGTAGACACGCGGCTGCTCGTCGGGATGCACCACGCGCATGCGCTTGGGCTCAACCCCCCCGTTGGACGAGTCCTCGTAGCGGGCGACCAGCGTCGACCCGTCGTAGCTCGCGTTCTTACCGACCAAAATCGTTGTGCACGGCATGCGCATCCTCCTTGAGCGAAGAAATCAAACGGCAACAGTGTATCGCTTCGGCGCAAAAAGGGCGAAACCGCAACCCTTCAGGACCCCTCGGGACCCCTGTGTGCGAAAATGCCTATTTCGATGCGCGCTCGGCCGCTTCGATCACGTGTTTGGCGAGGATCGCCGTCGTCACAGCCCCCACGCCGCCCGGCACGGGGGTGATGGCACCAACAACCGGCTCCGCGGCAATAAAATCGACGTCACCCACCAGCTTGCCAGCGTCCTCATCCCAGTTAATGCCCACATCAATGATCGTCTGGTCCTCGCGGACCGCATCCGCGCCAATCGTGCGTGCGCGTCCAACGGCGGCAACCACAATGTCGGCAGCACGGCACTCGGCAGCAAGGTCGCGCGTATGCGTATGGCACGTCGTCACGGTCGCATTGCGCGCCGTAAGCATGGCGGCAACGGGACGACCAATCACCAGAGACCGACCGACGACCGCAACCTTGGCCCCATCCAGCTCAACACTGTAATGGTCCAGCAACGCCAACACGGCCTCGGCCGTGCAGGGAGCAAAGCCCTCGCCACGACCCGAAAGCGTGGTAAGCAGCGAGGCCGGCGTCATGGAGTCAACATCCTTGGCGGGATCGAGCGCTGCGGCGACGGCGTTCTCGTCAAGGCCGGCGGGCAGCGGGCGGAACATCAGACAGCCATGAACAGCCGAATCGGTATTGATGTCCTCGATGGCCGCCAACAGCTCGTCCTGCGAAACATCGGCAGAAAGCAAAACGCGACGAGCCTCAATGCCAACCTTCTCGCAGCGCTTGAGAGCGCCGCGCTCGTAGGACAGGTCGTCGTCGCGCTCGCCCACACGCACGATGGCCAGCGTCGGCACAACGCCGCGCTCGCGCAGGGCGGCACAACGAGCGGCAAGCTCCTCAGTCAAAGCACGGGCAACGGGAGCACCCTTCAGCAGTTCAGCCATGGCTATCCTCTCTTCCTTGCAGCGTCGGAGGCGCGGCGCGCCAGCGCATCGGCGCGCGGCAACCATGTGTCGAGCAACTCATCACACGCCGTCTCGAGCTCCTCGGCACGAGCGCGATCCTTCATAGACGTGGTGTTCGCAAAGAGCGTCAAGCTCGCACCCTGCATGGCGGCACGGCAGAACACGGCGCCGCACGCCACATCGGACAGCAGCTGACGCGAACCCTTGTCGGCCATGTCCTCGAGCAGCGCCAGCGCACGCCCGCAGGCATCAATAATGCGATACGGCGGCATAGCGGCCACATGCAGCGCATCCTGAATCGCGGTCGCTCGAGCCGGATCATCACGCGGAATACCGTACGCCGCGGACACCTGCCCGTAGGCACGAACGTCCTCGGCAACCAGACCCACAAGCTCCTGCGCCAACTCGTCTGCCTGGGCAAATGCGCGCGTCAGATCGTCTGCGCGATCGGCAAGCGCGGGATTAGTTGCCCCATAACGAGCGACCATCCCGCAAAGCGAGGCGCCCAGCGCGCCCACAAAGGCGCTCGCGCTGCCACCGCCGGGAACCGGCTCGCGCGCGGCAAGCGCCTCGGCAAACCCGCGGCAGGTTTTATCCATCATCTCTTGGCTCATACGCACGCACCTTCAAGTCATATAGATCGGTCGGGTGGCAACCGCCGGCCAACCGCGTCAAACACGTAATGGTGCTAAGTCTAGCCCATAAGTACTCGAGCGTCAGCGCACCTGGCCATCGCGGATTTCTATGACGAACGATAGGCGTCGGCACCGCAAACATGGGAAACATGGCCCACCTTTCGGGACTTCCGGACGTCACAAACTGGGGCATATCTATAAACAAGGAACCTGTTGGGGCAACGCCCGCGTACACGCGCCCCTTTAAAACAACGGGCACCTCACCCCGGGGAGAGCCAGCAGCACCGGCCCTCCCCTCTTTTGGACCCGCGCATATTGCCACTTGTCGGCGCAATTCCAGCCTCCAGAATGGGACACATGGCCCACTCGAACGAGCCGTCCACGCGTACAGTAAAGGCAGGTAATCCATGGGCGGTTACAGATCGAGGAGGACACGACCATGAAAAAGAAGGCCTTTGCGATTCTCACCCTCTGCATCAGTCTCTTTGCCGCAGTTGCCCTGGTGGGCTGCGGTGGCAGCGGCGGCGCTACCGGCAGCGGCGGTGGCGGTGGCGGCGGGGCAGAAAAGCCAGCCGTGGATATGAGGACCGACTTCATTTGGTTTAAGGTCGAGGTCCCCGAGGGCGTCGAGATCACCGACGTTGCCGGCGACACCGCCGACAGGGCCCAGTTTAAGTTCACCGAGAGCGAGCACACCAGCGATCGCTTCATCCCTGTCTTCGACTCTGACAAGAACGCCGACGAGCTGTTCGACTACGAGGCCAAATGGAAGGCCAACTTTGAGTGGACCGAGAATGATCCCGTCAAGTACAACGGCAAGACCTGGCGCAACGCTTCCTATACACACTCGGGCGGCGTGACGACTGAGTACTTCACCGAAGCAGGCGGCGGCAGCATCTACGTGAGCATCGACAACGTCGAAGAGCACAAGGACGCCGTCGAGACCATGATGAAGTCTCTGGAATTTGCCGACGACATCGCCAAGGCCAAGACCGAAGCCATGGACGTCAAGCTCGAGGATATCGAGATCAAGCGCTAAGCGACTCGCGAGCGCAACGGAAAACACGAGTGCAGCGCTAACAAGCGGCGGTGCCCCAGCGCTTCGTACCCAGGGAGGGCCGGTAAACCGACCCTCCCTTTCTTATGCCGGTAGCCGACGAACGCGAGGATGCCGGACGCCGGAACCGCTCCAAATGTAGCAACAGTACGAAAACGACAAGCACCCCAACACGTCCGCCCGCCGATTTATTGCGCCGCGCAGACAATTAAACCAGCATCTTTAAACATCTGAGCAGTATAGTGACCAAAACTATCGCATAACCGCACTCTACGAATGGAGAAGTTATGACCGAACACCACGCCATCAGCCGCCGAGCATTTACGTTGGGCCTTGGACTCGCGGCGTTGTCGCCACTTGCAAGCCTGCCCGAAACCGCGGCATTGGGCATTGGCCCACGAGCGGCATTTGCAGACGACGCTGCCACAGCGTCGGTCAGCCTCGACAATTTCGTCATTCGCCTTCGCCCCGCGGGCTATTTTCGCACCGCGAGCGTCAACGAAGACGGCAACGTCATCGGCAACGTCTGCCACCTGTTTAATGACGGCACGTCCAGCAAGCTCATCCTTGAGCACGTAGAGACCGATACAGATAATACAAATTGGTATGCCATCCGCACCCTGCTCAATTTCGAAGAGCACAAGAAGACGGGCTACAGCATTTGGTCGGTCGATGGCGACTCGGACAAAGATGGAAAGGTCATCCACGTATGGAGTGGCGAACATGACGACAAGCCCAGCCGCTCTTTTGCGTTCGATCGCCAGCAAAACGGAACCTACATCATCCGAGACCGCACAAACGAGAAAAAAGACATTAATTACCTGGCCATAGAAAAGGACGGCAAAGACCAAGACAACAACAAGATCTGCCACAAGAGGAAGAGCATTCCGTGGGAGCTCGAGCTTGTCGGCTACAGCATGGACAAGACCAATGCCACAGTTAGCAGCATCGACTGGACCACGTATAGCAGCTACGTCGACGGACCATGTTGGATGAGCCACGTCGATGGCAGCAGGCACCTCGACGAGCTGAGCATCCCGGGAACTCACGATTCGGGCACCTGCAGCGTCGACAACGACACCGAGCCCCAAACCTCGCTTGCAAAGTGCCAGCAGGATTACATCCCCACGCAGTTGCTCGAAGGCATTCGCTATTTTGATATCCGACTTGGAAAGAACGACGATAAAGGCGACCCCGGCATCGACCATGGAATATGCTACCTGCTCAAAAAAGACGGGGGCTATATGCAGCTCTCCAATGTCATCGGTTACTTCAAAACATTTTTGAACGAACACCCGTCAGAAGCGCTCATCATGCTTGTGTCACGAGGCAACGACGAAGCTACCGACGAAAGCGTTACGACGGCTTTCGCCAATGTTATGGACAATAACTCAGATCTGTTCTATACGTCGAGCCATGTCCCCACACTGAACGAGGTGCGCGGAAAGATCGTCCTGCTGCGTCGATTTAGGCTCGCCGGCGACAGCGTAGACGGCCACACGTGGGGCCTCAACCTCACCGAATGGGACGACAAAATCAAGGCGCATTCCGGAAAGTCCATGTGCCTCGTGAAATACGAGCAAGGCTTTGAGGCTGCGGGCAATACGGGCGACAAAGAGCCCTATAGCACAACGGTATATGCCCAAGACCATTACAACTGCACGGGGTCCAGTAAAATCGACTGGGTCGATATGGCCCTGAAGGCGGCGGCCGAGTTCAAGCGCAGCACCGTAGATATCACCGCCGCGGACGGGACAACGGCGCAGGCAACGGAGCGCTGCTGGTTTATCAACTACACTAGCTGCACGCAAAACAACCCTTTTACCGCAGCGCGAGTGGTCGACGAGCACCTGTACAAGAGCTCGTATATAAACAATACCGGAGTTGAGGGCACAAAAGAGAACTGCTGTAAGCACATTGGCATCATCGCGTCCGACTTTGTTGACGCGGCACTGGCACGGAGCATCTACCAGCGCAATTACGATACGGAGCACAAACAGGCAGCTTCGTGCTACCTCCCAGCCCGCATGCACATGACATATGGCGACTCGTTGAGCGATGCCTCACTCCAGGATGGAAAGACCGTTGGCGAGGGTCATTTCCGCCTCGTCGACAGCAGCAACGTACTCAACGTGGCGGCTTCGGGCCATGCGTTTGCCATCGAATACGTTGATGTCGACGCCCTGGGCAACGAGATTGTTACGGGGCTGCAGGGCTTCGTGCCCATCGATATCGACCCGCGCGCGCTGACGCCCCATTTTGAGGGACTCGAAGGCCTTAAGGCCGGCGAAGACGTGCGCGCCAAGATTGCGGCATCGCTCGAGGGCAAGCTCGAAACCGATGCCTGCACGGCCCAGCTCGAGTTTGTGCACGACGCGAACGGCGCTCCGGGAACGGCGATGGCCGAGGGCGAGGCATTTGCCGCGGGGACGTATTGGGTGCGTGCGAAAGGCCTGTTGGGCGACGCGGCGCAAAACTACACGCTTGCCACCGACGGAGCCGCAAGCTTTACCGTGATGACTTCGGGCAACGCGGGCGACACCGGCAACGGTACCGGCGGCGGCAACGGCAACGATGCCACCGCGGACAGCGCCGACAAGAACGGCAAGGGCTCGGGCGAGAAGCTCGCCGGCACGGGCGACGGCTCTGGCATCGCCGCCGGGCTCGCTGCTGCCGCCGTGGCGACAACGGTCGCCGGCGCAGCAATGCTTGCCAATGACCGCGAGGACAATGGAGACGTTGACGAATAGGCCAGCCGGCCCTTTTGGACACATCGATTTGATTGGGGGGCGCAGAATACCGTTCTGCGCCCCTGGCTTTCGCAGATGAAGAAGCAGCGTGTCCAGCGCACTCGCAGGTCGAGCGCTCAGCCGCTGCGTCGTCCAATGCACAGCCGCAAATTTAGTCCGAACGTCGCTATCGGCTACATCACCGAGTTCAGCACGTTCACGAACTCCTGAGCCTGGGAGTGGCTGCTCAGCCTGTAGGAACAGGCGGTCAGCAACCTATTACGGAGGAGCACGCGCTTACCCTTGACTCTGTTGACACCCGTAATGTCCTTGAGGTAGACGATCTTGGTATGGGTACCGAAGAAGTTGTTTTTCACGACCGCCTCGATACGATTGGGATAGATGCTTATTCCCTTGAAAACGCCGGCACCCTTATCGTGAAACAGCAACGTGTTGTTATCCACGCGCGCCACCCCCATGGAGTTCGATAAAACCATCTCTATGACCACATTTTAGCCACCGCAAACCCTTTTCGCGGTCGTGCGCAGAGCACCAAAATCGTGTCCGCACGAGCAAATAGACTAATACAACAAGGAATATAAACCGTTATCCAAGGATGGCGCCGCAAAACAAAGGATTAGCAATAGCTAAGATTTAAGCCTAAAAAAACCCTTAGGAAGTGCTAATATATAGTTATTGAAAGAGGCTGAGATGCAGAGACGCGAATTGATCCGTATCCTCGAAGAAGCCGGCTTCATCTCGAAAGGAGGCACTAATCACGAGAAGTTCGTCAAAGGAGATAAACTCGTGCTCGTGAAACGCCACCGAGAGATTGAGGATCAAATTGCCAAAAGAATCCTAAGGCAGGCAGGGCTTCGATAGCTCATCCTCATCACATTTCACATCGCTTTTTAGAGGAGGTCTTACATGGTTTACGTATGGGAATTTGAGTTCTTTGATTCGGACGGCATGGTCGATGCCGTGCCATGTGGCTCGCTGGGCGGAGGGGGAACGTTTGGCTCCGACCTAAACGACGCTGTCGAAAGCGCCGCTGATTTTCTCGCATGTATGGTCGACGATCACCTTATGGGCGGCATCGATCTTCCCGCGCCGGACTTTGGACACCAGCCACAACACGGCGGCAAGATTATCGCCGTGGCCGTCAGCCGCGAGCTCGGCGACATCCCCGCCGTCACCGCCGCGGACACCGCTCGCATGCTTGGCGTTAGCACGGCAAGGGTATCGCAGCTGATAAATGCTGGGCTGTTGGATTCTTGGAAGGACGGCACCAAGCGCATGGTGTCCAAAGCTTCCATCGAGGCACGACTCGCCGACGCTCCAAAGGCAGGGCGCCCAAAAGAGGTCCCTATTGCCGTGTAAAGGAACGCCAGGGCATATCGTTTTGACATATCGGCCATTGAGTTCTCTCGATTCGCGACGCACTGCGTCGCGAATCGAGAGAAACCGTCTCAACCCCAATGATTCGGTTAGGTCCGCACACGCTTGCGCAATGAACAAGCAAAGCATGTTTGCCGTCGGGCTCCCCCAATTCGGATCGCACTGCGTTCCGAATTGAACCTGACACGCTGCCGCAGGTTATCACGAATTCCCGACAGAGCATAAAAGGAGCTTTCCATGACAGACAGACCGAAAACAACACTGCGCGACTGCATCTATGGGCTTGCCGTCGGCGACGCGCTGGGCGTTCCTTACGAGTTCAGGCCCCGCGGAACGTTCGAATGCACGGACATGATCGGCTACGGCACGCACGGGCAGCCCGCCGGCGCCTGGAGCGACGACACATCTATGACGCTTGCTACCTGTGACTCGATTAGGGAACTCGGGCGCATCGACACCGAGGACATGCGCGATAAGTTCGTAAGCTGGATTGCCCATGGCGAATATACGATTGACGGCGTTTTCGATTACGGCGGCACGACCGCTCGCGCCCTGCGCACCGGCAAAGGAGGCTCCGGCGAGCGCGACAACGGCAACGGTTCGCTCATGCGCATCGCTCCCCTGGCGTTCACCGATGCAACGGACGAAGAGGTCAGCGAAGTCTCCGCGATTACGCACGCCCACAGAACATCAACCGATGCATGCGTCATATTTGTCGAGCTGATGAGGGATGTGATGAACGGCACGCTTCCCTCATGGGTGCTCCAGCTGAAAGACGTGCCCGAGCGTGGAATCAGGTCTGGCGGCTTCGTGCGCGACACCCTTAAGGCCGCCAGCTGGTGCTTTGTCAACACCAGCAGTTACGAAGATTGCATCCTTACCGCCGTCAACCTGGGCGACGACACCGACACCACCGCAGCCGTCGCCGGCGCCCTCGCAGGCACGGCCTACGGTATCGATGCAATTCCACGGGAGTGGATCGCCACCCTGCGCGGTAAAGAGCTGATAGAACGGTGTTTGTTTTAGGACACGCCTTCAACGAAGACAATGTCAGTCAACGCAAATGATTAAGGGACCGCATAAATGATGATTACAGAACGCGCCGTCATGGGTCCGTTCGTCACAGAGCAAAGTACCGTGGGGCCGTACACCGTGTTGGTATTCGAATCCCCGCTGCCGCAGAAAAGGGCCGGTTGCAGCCGGCCCTTTAGACGATAATACCTGCGTTGCCCGCGCTCCCGAAGTGTGACTAGCTGAGGAGCGGGTTCCGCGGCACAATCTGATTCTACCCGGTGGGGCGGCTCTTTTGCAGCCGTCCCACCGTTTATTGAGATCTACTACGACGGACAGCTCGCACTACTGCGCACTGTCCCGTACCGCCCCCCTACTTCCCAAAGATCGCGCCGAACAGGCCCTTGCGCTTGGGCTTTTCTTCTCGGTAGGAACCCTCGGCCGCCGCTGCCACCTGCCGCGGCTGCTCGCCGCCTCCACGGCGTACGATCTGGTATAGGAACGGCGATTTAACGTATTTGACCTCGATGGGCGTGGCGTGCACGGTGCTCTCACCGGACAGATGCAGGCTCGGGCTGAGCGGCGCCACGATATGCGTTTCGCGCTTGTCGCTAAACACCACCGCGGCCGCGCGGCCCGTCTGGCCGTTTACGGCAATGCGCACCTGCTCGCCATCGCGGCCGTCTGTCGCCGGACGATCGACAAAGTAGACCGGCACCATCACCAGGCCGTCCTTATGTTTGCGGGCCTTGCGCGCCCACATGCGAATGCTCTTTTTATTGAGCCCCAGTACAGCCTCGGCGTCGTTGCCCGCAACGTCGAGCGCCAACTTATCAATGACCACCTGGTCCTTGGTAGACGCATCGACTGAGACAACGCGAAAGTCACCTTCCTGCATGGCGGGATCGAACGGACCGACCTTGGCAAAGTCCCACGGCTCCAAAATGCCCATGAGGCGAACGTCCAGGTAGTTTGCCCTGGGGTATGCCCAGTCGAGCACCTCGTAGTACACCAAGGCCTCCTTGCTCAGGCCCTTGCCCGGGAAGCTCGCCATCATGCGCAAGTCCGCCAGCGCCATGGGGAAATAGAAGAGCATCATGTCGTTTTGGATCGCGTCTTCCATGTCGTGCCCGGCAAAGGCATCCGGATACTGGCGCACCAGCTGCAGCGCGTTGGCACGTGCCTGCTGCGGCGAGATTTCGCAGGGAATACCCTGCTCGGGCACATACTCCGCACCAACGCCCATGGTCAGGCGCTTGCTAAACGTCCCCGGCTTGAGCAGGTCCGCAATGCCGATCTTATTGCCGCAGGACGAGCACTCAAACACACGCTGCGTTGACTCGCCCTCAAAGGACGCTCCGCAGAAGGGGCAAGGAATGCTCACATGCGTGGCCTCTTGGAACTCCTGCGCCGTGCCGCGATCCTCCCACAGCAGATGTTCCAGGACCGACTGATTGCGCCAGTGCGCATTGAAGAAATACCAGTCCGGGTCCTGCGGGCGCTCGAGTTGCGACACATGCGTGAGTTTGAGCAGTCCATCCACCACCGTCAACGGCGTATGGCGAATACCCAAAGCGCTCTTGGGCTCTCCTGCGTCCGCCTGCCACGGAACCACCGTGCCGCAATAGGCGCACTCAAAGCTGCGCTTAGCCTGGTGCGAGTACATAGGGCCGCCGCAGTTTTGACATTTAATGGCAAACATCTCGTCCATGGAAACGTCCTCCTTTGCACAGGGGCTGTCGACATTAAGTATGTCGAGCAAGCAGGCACATGCCCATACCCATGTGGCCCAAAATGGACCACCCAGGCAGACGAGAAGGCTCGCTCGTTAGCACCGGCAGACTATTGCTGCATTTTCTGAGCATCGGCGCACGGCGCCCCCGTGCGAGCTACACT
>URYW01000021.1 GCA_900552145.1 uncultured Collinsella sp.
CGGACCGTGATTGTTCGCTTCGTTGATCTCTTGGCGTTATGGTGGTCTTATTCTAGTACACCTTTTCTCTGTGTAGTCTCGAATGATAAAAGGTTTGCATATTTTAGGGATGGCTGCTGTGCTGCGTCATTGGAAGAATGCATGCTTATGCGGCCTCCTCGATGTCCACCAAAAGATTGCGCTCGGGGTATGCTGCTAGGTCCCGTGCGTTGGCAGTATTATGCCGCGGCTGTTGCAAAGAATCGCTAAAGAAAAGCTTAATGAGGTTTGACGTTGCGATGAAACCGCAGGTCAAAGCTATCGAGTAACACTCTTGAAAGGTTTTGGACTTAAGGGCTTTCTAAGGTTTGTGACGTGGATGTGGCGCGGACGTGCGGAGCGTGTGAATGCTCGCTGTTAGCGCTGCGGCGCTGCGGCGCGCACCTGCTCGATGACCTTATCCATCGTGGCGTCGATGCGGTCTTTTTTGAGCTCGCATTCCCAGATGGTTATAGGCGTCCAGCCCATTTGAGTGAGTGCTGCCACGGCGGTGCGGTCGCGCTCGACGTTGCGGCGAAACTTTGCCTCCCAAAATTCAACATTGCGCTTGGGCTGGCTAGGGCTGCACTTGGGGCAGCGGTGCCAAAAGCAGCCGTTGACGAAGATGGCGATCTTGCGCCCAGGAAAGGCGATGTCGGGCTTACCGGGAACCTTCCATTCCAAGCGATAACCCGTAAGGCCCGCTGCCCGCAGGCGCTGGCGAACGAGCAGCTCGGGTTTGGTGTTCGCACGCTTGTTGCCCTTCATGGACTTTTTGATGGCGGCGCGACGGCGGACCAGTTCGCGCTCGTCAGCGGTGAGGTCCGAGGTATCGATGCCGGCGAGCAGACCTGGTTTGGGGCGCTTTTTGCTACGGCGCTTAGGTGCGCGCTTGGGCTTGGTGGCGGGTTTGTCGGCTGTGTTGGGCGCGGCGTCATCGGCGGCGCCGTTGGCCTCGAGCCGGTCTTCCTTCAACTCAATCAGAGCATCAATGAGCCCCTTGTCGGCGGGCATCCACTCAACCGTGGCAAGCGAGGTGCGCGGAATCCAGCGGATATCGAGCTGACGGTCGTGCTTCTGGGGTTCATCGGATTCATCGGCGAGCGAGCAGTAGTAGCACTCCATCGAGAGATGAAAATCGGGGTAGTCATACTCAACGGTATAGAAATCGCGCAGGTTGGTGACTTTGACCTGCAGCTCTTCCATGAGCTCGCGGCGTACGGCGTCCTCGGGCGTCTCGCCGCGCATGAGCTTGCCACCGGGGAACTCCCAAAGTCCCTGCATGTCGCCGTAGCCGCGCTGCACGGCAAGCAGCTCGTCAGATCCTTCCTTGCGAATGATCCCAGCGGCAACATGAACAGTCTTCAACAGGAGTCCTCTCTCAACATCAACACGCGGCAGGGTAGCTACCCGTACCTTACACAACGGTAAGGCAAGCGTAAGCCATATCGATGGTAGCCGACTCGTCTTCTTGCGACTATAGATGCCGTAGACTAATTGCAAGAAAGGACTCGGTATGCAAACCACGCACATGGCGACCCCGGTACTGGAGGTCGCGCATCTCGAAAAGGTATACGGAGCGCTGGGCAACGTGACCCGCGCGCTCAACGACGTCAGCTTTACCGTCAACCGCGGTGAATTTGTTGGCATCATGGGCGCTTCGGGCTCGGGCAAGTCGACGTTGCTCAACTGCGTGTCGACCATCGATAGCGCCACAAGTGGCACGATCCGCATCAACGGGCAGGACGTGACACGCATGAAGCAGGCTAAGCTTTCGCAGTTCCGCCGCGAGGAGCTCGGCTTTATCTTCCAGGACTCCAACCTGCTCGATACGCTCACGGCACGCGAGAACATCGCCCTGCCGCTCACCATCGCCCGCACAAACTCGGTAGAGATCTCAACCCGCGTGCAGGATGTGGCAGCGCGCCTCTCCATCAGTCAGGTGCTCGACAAGTATCCCTACCAGATGTCCGGCGGTCAGCAGCAGCGCGTTGCCGCGGCTCGCGCGCTCGTAACCGATCCCACCATGATCATGGCCGACGAGCCCACCGGCGCCCTCGATTCCAAGAGCGCCCGTCTGCTGCTCGAGAGCCTGGAGGCCCTCAATCGCCGCCTGCGCGCCACCGTGCTCATGGTCACGCATGACAGCTTTGCTGCCAGCTACACGAGCCGCGTGTTGTTTATCCGCGACGGCAAGATCTTCACCGAGCTGCGCCGTGGCGACACCGACCGCCGAGAGTTCTTCGACCGCATTATGGAGGTCGTTGCCATGATGGGCGGTGAGGGCTCCGATGCTCTGTAAACTCGCTTGGGGTAACGTCCGCCGCGCCGGCCGCGACTACCTCGTCTACCTTTTGACGCTCACCCTGGGCGTCACGGTCTTCTATGCCTTTAACACCATCTCGATGCAGGTCGACATCGCCGGAATCGATGAAGAGGGCTTGGCGCAGGTTATGGGCAGCATGCTCGGCGACCTGACGTACTTTTTGGCCGGTGTCATGGCCTTTTTGATGGTGTATGCCAATAACTTCATCATGAAACGCCGCAAAAAGGAGTTTGGCCTGTACCAGGTGCTCGGCATGGGGCGCGGGCGCGTCGCCACGATCATGGCGCTCGAGACGGTGATTGTCTCGGTGGTGGCCTTTGTCGCCGGCATTGTGCTGGGTGTGGGACTCTCCCAGCTCATGACGTTCTTTACGGCCTCGCTTTTTAAGACACAGATTGCCAATTTCCACTTCTTTTTCTCGGTGCATGCGTTCAATCTGACCCTTGCCTGCATGCTCGTAATGTTTGTGCTCACGCTACTGCTGAACCTTCGCGCCGTGCGTCGTACCAAACTCATCGAGCTTATGGGTGCCGAGCGTCGCAACGAGAGCATCAAGACGCGCAACCCCTGGATTGCGATTGCCATCTTTGCCGTGGGTGTGGTGCTTGTGGGCGTGGCCTATTACCGTCTGCTACGTGATGGGTTCCCGCTAACCGCGACGGACAGCAAACTGCAAGAGGCCATGAACCAGTTTGGTATTACGACCGCTATGGTTACCGTGGGCACCTTTGCCCTGTTCTGGGGACTCTCGGGCATGCTCATCAAGCTGCTGCAGAGCCTGCGCGGCGTGTATTGGCGCGGCCTCAATATGTTTACCGTGCGCCAGCTTGCGGCCAAGGTCAACACGGTGTGCTTTTCGATGGGCGTCATCGCGATGCTCCTGTTTTTGGCCATCACCTCGGTGACGTGCGGTATGTCGATTGCCAATGTGATGAACGAAAACCTGGAGCGCTATAACCCTGTTGACGTGTCACAGAGGTATGTCTATTACACGCCCGATACGCTCGACTACTACAAAGAGTACATCAATCCGTCTGAAGCCGATCGCATGGTGCTGGCCGATAGTACGGTCGATTTGTACTCCGCATGGCACGGCGATCCATGGTACGGCGATCGTAAGGGCAAGTCGGCGGACAACAACGACGAGACCGGCAAGAAGGTCAATATTGCCGATGTTGCCGGTGAGCATGTGCAGATCGATTCGTATCTGAGTTACCCGCTTGGCGGTTCGGATCCTTCGGTGACTCCAAGTGAAATGTGCAAGGCCATGGGCGAAAAGCTTCCCAAGGCGTTCGGGGGTAGCAATGCCGATACGATGGGTCTGTTTGTGACGCCGGCGAGCCAGTACAACAAACTGCGTCAGATGATGGGCGAGGAGCCGGTGCACATCGGTCACGACCAGTATCTGCTCACGTGTGATATGGGCGGCGAGCTGGTCGACCTGTACACCAAGTATATGGCTGGCGGCCATGCCCTTACCTTGGGCGGGCATACGCTCAAGCCCGCAACCGATAAGTCGGACGAAGATACGGCGGCCATCGCCAACTCGGCGATGGGCAGTAATCCCGGTACCGTCGTCGTTGCCGACGAGCTGCTGTCCCAACTTAATCTGCAGCCGTATTCCAGTAGCCTGCTCGTTAACTACAAACAGGGGATGGATACGACCGAGGCAGACGAGAGCATTAAATACACTGTGCTCGACAATCTGCTCGTTGACGGCAAGGAGCCGGGGTCGTGGGGAACCTTCATCACACGCTCCGAGATGTACACGCAAGCAGCGCAAATGAACGGTCTTATTAGCTACCTGGCCATCTACATCGGCTTTGTATTGGTTGTTGCATGCGCGGCGATTCTGTCGATTCAGCAACTCTCCAACGTGGCCGACGGCAGCCGCAGCTATCGTGTGCTGGCACAGATCGGCTGCGACGACCGCCAAATTCGCCATTCGGTGATGGCGCAGCAAGCGGTATTCTTCCTGTTCCCGCTGGCAGTGGGCCTGGCGCACTCCTTTGTGGCACTTAAGGTGATTATCGAGCTGGTGAGCATTTTCGGAAATATGAGCATCGGCGGCACCGTGGGCCTCACCTGTGCAATCTTCCTGGCAGCCTATGGTGGCTACTTCTTGGTGACCTACCTTATGAGTACCGGAATGGTGCGAGCTGCCATAGCCACCCGTTACAGCGAGTAACAAGCGGGCAAAATCGTCGCAAAATCAGAGGCGTATGACCGCCGCGAAGGGACCAGGGGCCCTTTCGCGGTGGTTTTTGCCAACCTGGTGCGTCTCAGATACAAGTGAGTAGACTTTTTTGAATCTGCCGAGCACATCGCGACAAATGATCGATAAAACCGCAGGTCAAAGCTGTGGTGTTTTGGGGCGTGCTTGGCCTCCTGCAAAAAGCCTACTCACTTGGTTTTTCTGCTAGAAGACCGTCACGAGGGAAGGCGGCTCCCTCGCGGCGGCTGGCGTTTGCCCAGATAAAACCTGCCAAAATAAACCTGTCCCTTTTTGGCAGGTTAGCGTTTCCAAAAATGCAGGATCACCGTCGTGCGATTTTGCTGCTCGGTTTTGACCAGGATGTTGTGGATGTGGGTCTTGACGGTGCCCACAGCAAGGAAGAGCTCGTCAGCGATCTCTTGGTTCGACTTGCCCAGTACGACCAGACGCATAACCTCGGTCTCGCGGTTGGAGAGCTTGTAGGCGTTGCGATAGAAGGGCATCTGCTCTTCGATGTGTCGATCAAGATCGCTGACGTTCTTTTCCTCGGGCGCCTCCTGCATGCGGATTGAAAGCACGTGGTAGGAGTAGATAATCAACAGAATCGCAAAGTAGCACGCAAAGAAGTTCTCGCTAAAGTTGCGCTCGGACAGATATAGCTGCAGCCAAGAGGGTGCCAGACTCATGGGGATGACCAGGATGTTGTAGAAATCCTCGGCAACGATGCAACCGACCAGAATAGCGCCGATAATCAGGTGCTTTCGCTGGTTGTTGACGCGTGCCTTCAGCTCAACCTTTGTACTCTTATGAGCCGTCCATAAGATATACAGTCCCACAAAGACAAGGAATGCCTGGCGTATCGTGTAGTAGATCCACTGACGCATGGGGCCGGAGGGGACTGCGACGATAGCCAGCGACTCGCACAGCAAAAACGTTAAGACGGGGATAGCGAACTGCTTTTTAGAATGCTTATCGAGCAAGTCCATGGCAATCAGCCAAATAAAAGCCTGTGAAGCGGTCGCCACAAGGGTCCGCAACACAGGCATGGTAATTGAGTAATAGTCGCTGGCCGGAAAACTCTCGTTTTGCAACGTGTATTCAAAAAAGAAGATCTCAGTCATTTCGATGGCGTAGCAAATAAAAACGCCACTGCCATAGATAAAGAAGCGTCGACGGGACGAGGCATAGGCGGCAAACGAAAGCACTGCCGTCACAATACAGATTACGAGTATCGCTTGGGTATAGAAGAACATGAGTGTGTCCATCTGTCACCGTCCTGTCTCATTTTGATCCCTTATGGAGCCCGCTATATCCCCCGGGTATACATGCCTCCGCCGGTCGTTCCATTGCGGATTAAACGCCAAGATACAGCATAGCCGTATACCGTTCGCGGTTCCAGACGGTAAACCCCCTGTAAACTCTTGACCTGCGGGTTTATATTGGATTAGAGAGGGTGTAACTCCGTGAACGGTCTTTAATCCCGAATAAACTAGGTAAAAATTGCATACGGGTGAATGATGGTCTTGTCAACACGAGGCGTGATGTTCGAGCGCCTCATAGTAATAGTCGGCAAGACCGGCGGAAAGGAAATCGACATGGCACTGCCTAAGGATTTCATCGACACCAACGACTTCACCAAAGAGCAGATCCTGGCTATCGAGGATCTTGGCCTGGCAATGAAGAAGGCCATCAAGGTTGACGGTTATTATCCGCACCTGCTCCGCAACAAGAGCCTTGGCATGATCTTCCAGCAGGTCTCCACCCGCACTCGTCTTTCCTTCGAGACCGCTATGTGCGACCTCGGCGGCCACGCTCAGTTCTATGGCCCTGGCACCATCCAGCTCGGTGGCCACGAGTCCCTGGGCGACACCGCCCGCGTCATGGGCTCGCTGCTCGACATCATGATGGCTCGCGTTGACCGTCACAAGGACGTCGTCGGCCTCGCCGAGGGCTCTGCTGTGCCCGTCATCAACGGCATGTCCGAGTTCAACCATCCCACGCAGGAGATGGGCGACCTCATGACCATGCTCGAGAACCTCCCCGAGGGCAAGAAGATCGAGGACTGCACCCTAGCCTTCATCGGCGACGCCACCCAGGTCTGCGTCTCCCTCATGTTCATCGCTTCCAAGGTCGGCATGAAGTTTGTCCAGTTTGGACCTAAGGGCCACCAGATCCCCGACGGCGGTCTGCACGTTGGTACCGTCGAGGAGCGCGCCGAGTTCGGCAAGCAGATGATGGCCATCGCCGAGGAGAACTGCAAGGTCTCCGGCGGCTCGGTTGTCATCTCCGACGACATCGAGTGCATCAAGGGCGCCGACTTCATCTACACCGACGTGTGGTATGGCCTGTACGACGAGGAGGTCTCGGGCGAGAACTACATGGACGTGTTCTATCCCAAGTATCAGGTCACCATGGACATGATGAACTTCGCCGGCCCTAACTCCAAGTTCATGCACTGCCTGCCGGCCACCCGCAACGAGGAAGTCGTCGACGAGGTCATGGACGATCCCGAGCGCTCCCTGTGCTGGGTCGAGGCCGAGAACCGCAAGCACTCCATCCGTGCTCTCCTTGCCGCCCTGGGCAAGCGCACTCCGCTCAACGACGAGGACGTCGAGTACTCCGCCAAGGCTGAGCTCCACGCCGCTCTCGAGGCTCTCGAGCAGCTCTAAGCCTCAAGGCTTCTTAAAGCACGTTTGCGTGCGGCGGATGCTCGTCTCCTGCCGCCCGCCCACCGAGGCCCAAGCAATTGCCTTAATACCTTAGGGCCTCGGATCTGTCCAAGACTGAGCGAAGGAGCTCATCATGAGCGACGGAAAGAAAAAGCTTTCCTTCTTGACGGTCATTTCGACTATCATCTGCGTCGTCTTCGTTTGCGAGGCCGCCGCACCTGCTGCTGCCATTGGCAACCAGCAGTTCTTCTGGTGGATCTTCCTGATCCTGACCTTCCTGCTCCCTTACGGCATGGTCGTCGCCGAGCTCGGCACCACCTATGACGGCGAGGGCGGCATTTACGACTGGGTACGCGATGGCCTGGGTGACAAGTGGGGCGCCCGCATCTCGTACTACTACTGGGTCAACTACCCGCTGTGGATCGCCTCGCTGGCTACCATGTTCCCCGACCTCCTGGTCATGGTCTTCGGCGTCGAGTTCAACCTAATCGCCAAGATGGGTATCGAACTTGCCTTTGTGTGGATCGTCTACCTTATGGGGCGCTCCAAGGCGGCCGACTCCGAGTGGGTCCTTAACGGAGGCGCTATCATCAAGGTCGCCGTTGCCGTTATCGTCGGCGCTCTGGGCATCTGGTATGCCATGGAGAACGGTTTTGCGAACGACATGTCCGCTGCCACCTTCCTGCCTGAGCTCACCAACACCAACGCTCTCGGCTACCTGTCCATCATCATCTTTAACTTCATGGGCTTCGAGGTCATCTGCACCATGACCGACGACATGGCCGATCCTGCTCGCGATATTCCCAAGGCTATCATTGTCGGTGGCGTGGCTATTGCCGTCATCTACCTGTTCGCTGGCTTCGGCATCGGCGCCGCTGTGCCGGCCGACTCCATCGACCCCGACTACGGCATGATCGTCGCAGTCCAGACCATGGTGGGCGACTCCATGATCTTCAAGGTCATCTGCATCGCCTTCCTGATTACCCTGTTCGCCAACATGGCTGCTTGGTCCTTCGGCGTCAACTCCGTCGCTCGCTACGCCGCCGAGCACGGCAACATGCCCAAGGTCTTCGCCTCGATGATCTCCGAGGACGACATGCCCAACGGCGCCAACCTGGTCAACGCCGTCGTCGCCTCCCTGGTTCTCTGCCTGCAGCTCGTTCCCATCGACGCCATCTCCAACGGTGTCTTCTGGATGCTCTTCGGCACCTCCGTCGTCTTCCTGCTGCTCACCTACATCCCGATGTTCCCGGCATTCCTCAACCTTCGTAAGAACGACCCGAACCGTGAGCGTATCTTTACGTTCCCGTTTAAGGGCGCCATGATGAAGGTCATGCTGGCTATTCCCTGCATCGAGCTGATTCTGGCTATCGTTGCAACGCTGATTCCGTTCTCTGTCGATGAGATTGGCGATAAGGTCCCGATGATCGTCATCTTCATCGTGCTCTTGCTTATTGGCGAGGTTGTCCGCGTCGTCAGTGCTAAGGGCCGCGAGACCGAGTACAAGGGTCTCACTCCCGAGCTGGCTGCTCAGCGCCTCGCTGAGGAGTCCGAGGAGGACTAGAGCACCCGGATTCGGGGCTCCAACCTTCCTCGCGTACCAACGTACGCTTCGTCGGGCTTGTCGCTCCCGACTCGGGACGCTCTAGCCTCTTCGGAGGCGTGCCCAAGCAACAGGTTTGCTAACCTTTCTCTGAGGTGGGTGTGAGCTATTGCTCCGGTAACCACCGCCCGCCCCAATCTCTCTTCCGTATCCTTCGTGCGTTTTGTCTCCGCGCACTTGGTTACGTCGTCGCTCGCCGGTGCGACTCCGTGAAAACCGGCGCCGGGCGCCCCGACCTTTGCCGGGGAACGGGCGCCTACCATCTCTTGGTTTTAGGCTGCGGGTAACCCGCCCGCGGCAAACGATCGTTCGATTTGGAGGAAATCTTATGCGTACGATCACCGAGTCCGAGTCCACCCCCAAGGCCGACGGCTTCTTCATGCCCGCCGAGTTCGCCCCGCAGGATCGCGTGTGGATGGGCTGGCCCCACCGCACCGACACCTGGGCCCACGGCGCCAAGCCTGCTCAGAAGCAGTATGCTGCCATCGCCCGCGCCATCTCCGAGTTCACCCCGGTCTATATGTGCGCCAACCAGGTCGACTATGCCAACTGCAAGGCCGTCTTCGAGAACGACGAGAACGTCACCGTCATCGAGATGACCACCGACGACGCCTGGTTCCGCGACACCGCCGCCACCTACGTCATCAACGGCAAGGGCGAGAAGCGCGCCAACCACTGGCACTTCAACGCCTACGGCGGCCTCGTCGACGGCCTCTATTTCCCGTGGGACAAGGACGAGCAGATCGCCCTTAAGATGGCTGAGCTCTCCGGCTGCCGTCGCTATCGTCCCGATGACATGATCCTCGAGGGCGGCTCCATCACCGTCGACGGCGAGGGCACCCTCGTCGTTACCGACCAGTGCCTGCTTTCCCCGGGCCGCACCTGCTCTGCGGTTCTGGAGGAGGAAGAGGATCCCGAGTCCATCTGGCCCAAGTACCACAAGAAGTTCGAGCCCTGGAGCGAGGAGCTTCGCGAGTACATGAACGAGCACCTCAAGGATTACCTGGGTGTCGAGAAGGTCATCTGGGTCAAGGAGGGCATCGATCCCGAGGAGACCAACGGTCACATCGACGACGTCGCCACCTTCATCGCCCCGGGCGTCATGGCCTGCATCTGGACCGACGACCCCGAGTACCCGTTCTATGATCAGTGCCACGCTGCCTACGAGACCCTCTCCAACGCCGTTGACGCCAAGGGCCGCAAGCTGAAGGTCTACAAGCTCTGCATGCCCGTGAACCCGCTGTTCATGGACCAGGCTTCCTGCGACACCATCGACGCCGACGAGAACGCCGAGCCGCGCGTTGCCGACGAGCCGCTGATCGCTTCCTACATGAACTACCTGGTCACCAACCACGGCGTTATCGTCCCGCAGTACGGCGACGAGAACGACCAGCTGGCCGTCGACACGCTCCAGAAGATCTATGACGAGGTCTGGGGCGAGGGCGTCTACAAGTGCGTTGGCGTTCAGTCCGAGCAGGTCGTCTTCGGCGGCGGCAACATCCACTGCATTACGCAGCAGGAGCCGTCCGCTTAATCGTCTGGCTTCCTGAGGCACCCCATCTCGCCGCTCAAGCCGTCGCTCGCGTACCAAAGTACGCTTCGCTCCTCTTTCGCGGCGACCTGGGGCACCTCGAAAACCCAGCCGGTCAAGCGAACAGGGCTACCTGATTGATCGGCTGGCTTTTCTTTGGGCACTCCGTTGCCTCCACATCGGAGTGCCCTTTTTCTTTGATTGAATACGCGTCTGATCTGGGATTTATTGCGGGTTAGGCCAATTGTTCGCTTGAATTTCCCAGGTCAGACGCGTATTCAATTGCTGATAGTTTCCGGTTGCGAGCGCGGCCGTTTTGATCGGAGTATCTTTGTACCAGCGTATCGTTATCTTCACCCGCCTGTTCCGCGAGCGTTGGTCCAACAATTGCATCCTCTCTTCTCTATGGGATGGCATCTGCACCGGTGACGCGGCCTGTAACCCTACCTTGGGCTGCGCCTTCGGTACAGATGCCATCCTTTTTGCTGTAGGGGGAGTGTGCCATGGCAGGTAAAAAGTTCTCCCTGATCGAGGTCATCCTTTCGGTTATTTGCGTCGTGTTTACCATCGAGGCGGCCGCTCCGGCATCTGCCATGGGTAACGTGCAGTTCTTCTGGTGGATCTTCCTCATCATTACGTTTTTGCTTCCCTATGGCCTGGTGGTGGCCGAGCTCGGTACGGCGTTCGATTCCGAGGGCGGCCTGTACGATTGGGTTCGCCTGGGCTTGGGCGATCGTTGGGGCGCACGCTGCTCCTGGTGCTATTGGGTCAACTTTCCGCTGTGGGTGGCAAGCATCGCTTGCATGTTTCCCAGTGTCATCAATGCGGTATGGGGCATCGAATTTTCGCTCGGGGTCCGAATTGCCATCGAGCTTGCCTTTGTGTGGGGTGTCACCGTCATGGCGATGCAGCCGGTTGCCGAGGCCGATTGGGTCATGGATGGCGGCGCCGTCATCAAAGTACTCATTACCGCTGTGGTGGGAATCGTTGGCATCTGGTTTGCTTGCAATAACGGCTTTGCCAACGATATGTCGTTTAAGACCTTCATTCCAGACTTGGGCGACACCAATTCGTTGACGTACCTCTCGATCATCCTGTTCAACTTTATGGGCTTCGAAGTGGTCGCGACCTTTGCCAGCACGATGAAAAACCCATCGCGCGATATCCCCAAGGCGGTTATCGCCGGTGGCGTTGCCATTGCGGCGATCTACATTATCTGTGGCATCGGCATTGGAGCCGCGGTTCCCACCGAGCAGCTTTCACTCGATTCGGGTATTGTGGACGCGGTTGCCGCCATGGTGGGGCGCGCTCACCCGCTGACGATGCTCGTGGGCGTGGCCTTTTTGGTGACGCTGTTCGCCAACATGATCTGCTGGAGCTTTGGCGTCAACAACGTGGCGAGCTATGCCGCGCGCCATGGCAACATGCCGCGTCCCTTTGCGCTGGTGTCCAAGAAGACCGGCATGCCCAATGGCTCGGCAATCATTAACGGTTGTTTTGCCAGCTTGGTGCTGCTACTTCAGATTCCGCTGGGCGAGGGTTCCGACGTCTTTTGGGTATTCTTTTCGATGAACGTCGTCTTTTTGCTCATGAGCTATATCCCGATGTTCCCAGCGTTTTGGCGCCTACGCAAATACGACGATCGCCCGCGCGTGTTCCGCGCGCCCTTCGAGGGCAAGGTGCTTGCGGTGGCACTTGCGATTCCCGTGGTGGAGCTTGTGCTTTCGATTGTCGCTACGATTGTGCCGCTCAATAGCTCGCCCGCCGAAATGGCAAAGTTGCCCATTCTCATGGGTGTGGTGATCGCCGTGTTGCTGGGCGAGGTTTCGCGCCTCATATCGCGCCGCGGCCGCAGCGTCGACAATCCCGGCGTTGGCGTGTATAGAAAACGCTGACCGTGAGGGGCTTGGCCCACCGGCACGGGGCTAAAACCAGGGTTGCTTCCAAGTTAACAAATCGCTGCGAGGATTACTGCGGCAATCGTGAAGGTTATGCTAACGGTTGCGCTGGTCAAATGAAGAGGAGAGCTTGGGCGCAAAGTAGGGGACGTGTCCCAGGTAAGGGCAGCTGTCGTTGCGCTCATCAACGATGCAAGGAACGTCATCGTAGGTCATGGTCGAACCGATCTTGGCGATGGCCTTGGCGGCAGGCGCGACAATAATCTTGAGCGGTGCAATCGGCGCCATGGCATCTCCTTTCGATCTTGGTATTCGTTCGATGTTTCTACCATAACCGTACTGCGGAATCAAGCTGGCTGTGCGCGGAATGAGGGTAGTATGAGCTTCGCATTCTTTATCTACACGATTCTTGTCATGGGCGTTGGATTGGTGACGGCATCAACTGCACTCGTAATATGGCTCATGACTCGTCGACGCGATTGTTTGGTGGCGGCCGCGGGCTTCCTTCTCTATTTCTTCGATATGGCGGTGATTTTCTTTGTTGATTTCAACCGGCTCAAATATGACTATGTGGTGACGTTTAATGAGCCGCTTCAACATCCGTTACTGCGCTGCGCGCTGGGCGTGGCGATTCTTGCGTGCGTGTGGCTTTGGGTAACGTTGCGCTTACACGATGAGGTGACCGTTAAGCGCGTTGCCGCATATGTCGTACCGATCGCCGTGCTTCAGCTTGCTCTGGTGCCTCGTACTGGCTTTGCGGGCCAGGTTCAGCAATATCTTTTTTGGCTTGCGCGCGATTTGGGAATGGCATTTTGCTTGGTATATGCTTACGCCCGCTATCGCAAGACGGAGAATAGGGCTGAGCGGCTCGATCTTGAGCGCTCTCGGACGTTCTTTCGCATAGCCTGCGTGCTTACCGTGATGGTGGTTATCGAGGATACCTATATGATCCTATTCTGCACGCCTGACGTTGACAACGTGATAGTGGGCACCTTTTTATGGTATCTGGGCGAGCGGAATATCTCAGAGAATTTATTGTTTGTGGCTGCATCCGTTCAGCTATTTAAACAGTTCAGCCATATCTTACGTGTGTTCTCGCGTCACCCTCGTGCCGATGAAGAGGTAGCGACAGAGCGCCGTGATGCACGGGAGGACCTTGTCTCGCGTGTTGTGATTTTCTCGGACGAGCATGGCCTTTCAAAGCGCGAACAGGAAGTGCTTACACTCGTATTGCGTGGACTCGATGTTCAAAATATTGCCAATGAACTTGTGATTAGTCCGGGCACCGTCAAGGCTCACCTGCATCGCATCTATGTAAAGAGCGAAGTCAAGGCGCGTGACGACTTGATTGAGGCATTCTGGCGCTCGTGAGGCTGGAGTGGCCCGGCTGACGGCGTATCGCAGACCACTTGGCGTAATGAAGCAAAAATAAACTTAGATAATAAAATACCTGCTCAGACGTGTAAACCTGCTTAACCCGTCCGTTCGCTCGGCTCTATCTTGGCAGCTTGTGCTGGAAGTGCGTCAATGGGTGTTGACGCGGGGCGTAGGGCGCAGGACAGGCGCCCAACTGCTCATAGGCACGTGTCACGAGGGAGCGGCAAATGCTCCCTCACCGATTGCGCGCGTCGTATCGAGGCGCTCATCCATTGTCCTGTAACGTCTGAGGAGGCTCATATGGACAAAGCGGATTTAGTCATCAAAAGTAATGCTGTGTTCACTGGTGACGGGCTGGCACCGTTCAAGGGCGGCGTTGCCATCGCGGGTGACAGAATTGTTGCGTGCGGCGAAGATAAGTACCTCGACGCTTTTATCGGGTCCGATACCGAGGTGCGCGACTATGGCGATAAGCTCGTCATGCCTGGCATTATCGATTCACACACTCACTATGCTCAGGGCGCCTTTTTGTCCGATCCCGATTTCGCCGTCAATCTCATCGATTGCACAAGCTTCGAGCAGTGTATGGAACGCGTGCAGGCGTTTGCCAAAGACCACCCGAACAACGAGTGGATCGTGGGCTGTCAGGTTATCCAGTTCCAGTGGGACGTGCCCGAGATGCCTACGGCGGCAATGATCGATGAGTACATTTCGGACCGTCCGGTCTTTTTGCAGCAGGTTGACATGCATACGTTTAGTGCCAACACCTGTGCAATCGAGAAAATCGGCGTTACTGCTGAAACGCCAGACCCATCAGGCGGCAAGATTCTTAAGGATGAAGCTGGCAACCCCACTGGGGTCTTCTCGAACAACGCGGGAGCCCCTTTCATGGATGAGGTATACAATCCTGCCCCCGAGGTGGCTAGTGCTTCCTTTGCCAAGACCGCGCATCGCGCCAACGCTCTCGGCATTACAACAGTCGGCATGGTTAACCCCACTTTTGTGAGCATGGATAACCCCTATAAATTCCTTGCGGAACTCAACCGCAAGGGCGAGCATCCGTTGCGCGTGTTCATGTACACAGACCTTTTTGAGAACGAGGCCATGACGCTCGAGGAGATTCGGGCGAAATACGACTTCCCGGGCACGCAAGTCGAGTGGCATGGCTTTAAGCAATTCATCGACGGCGTGTGTTCCGATCATACTGCTTGGATGCTCGAGCCCTATGCCAATGCTCCCGAGACCTGTGGCGGGCCGGCTGAGGAACCAGAGCGTGTGCGCAAAGCCATCCTTAAAGCGCTTGAGTGGGGTGTCGACACGCGCATCCATGCCATAGGCGATCGTTCCGTACGCTTTATCCTGGACTGCTTCGAGGAGGGTGAGAAGCGTTACGGTCTTATGGGCTGTCGTCACTCCATGGAGCACAACGAGACTGTTCAACCTGAGGATTTGCCGCGCTATGCGGAACTCGGCGTCTGTCCGGCCATGCAGCCGTGGCATATGCTGCTTGATATGGCCGACTTGGCAAAGGACGACGCCGTTGGCCCCGAGCGCGCGGCGCTCTCGTGGCCAATTCATAGTCTGCTTGCGAGCGGTGCCTGCGTGCATTTGGGCTCCGACTTCCCGGTTGTGGGGCTTGAGCCTATGGAGGAAGTCTATGGCGCAGTCTATCGCATGCTCGAGGATGGATCTAATCCTGAGGGTTGGTTCCCCGAGGAGCGAATCACTATGGCCGAGGCCCTGCGCGCATACACCTACGGCAGCGCCTACGCTATGCATGCTGAGGACCGCATCGGCACACTCGCCTGCGGCAAGCAAGCCGACATTTGCGTACTCGACCGCAATCTCTTTACCTGCGAGCCGGCAGAGGTGCTCGAGGCTACCGCGGCCCTTACGATGATCGCCGGCAAGGTGGTCTTTGAGGCTTAGCGCCATCGTTTGGTTGGGCGGCTTGGCGCCAGTTGTCAGCCTCCTGACATCCATTCAGCACTACTCTCTCAAGGAAAGGGGAGAACAATGGCAGAAGAAGTAACCGCTGCCGTGGAGGAGGAGCGCGAGCTCGCCTCCCAACCGATTCCCGGTCTGGTGCGTAAGTACACCATCGTCACCGGCCAGGGCATGCTCGCCCAGATCATCATGGTGGTCCTCGAGGGCCTCGTGATGGGTTGGGGCCTGGGTGCCCACGGCCTGGCCTGCGTCTCGATCATCATGTCGGTCGAGTACATCAACCTGGCCTTTGGCAACCTGTTTGGCACCGGCGTGCCCGCCGTGGTGGGCAACCTTTTGGGTGCCGGCGACATTAAGGGCGCAAGCAAGGCTTTTAGCCAGGGCTTTTGGCTCACCACGATTGTGAGTGTGCTGCTTGCTGTGGTGATGGCCGTGTTTACCGAGCCCATCTGCGCATTCTTTGGCGCCACGCCCGACATCATGGCCGATACCGTTGCCGGCGTGCGCACCTTCGCCGTGCTGCTGCCGCTCACGGTCATTGGCCAGATGGTCACCGCTGTGATGCGTGTGGACGAGAAGGTTCAGGTCCAGGCCAACCTCATGACCGTTTCGGCCATCGTTGCCATCTGCTGGCTCGCGCTTTCTACGTTTGTGCTCAAGTTTGGCGTTATGGGCGCCGGCGTGTACTACGGGCTTTCCATCGGTATCTGGGCCATCGGTATCTTCTGGTTCATCGGGGGCAAAAAGTCCCAGCTCCAGATTAGCCTGGCCGACCTTAAGCTCGACCTCGCCGTCTGCGGCCAGATCCTCAAGATCGGCTTCCCGTTCTTCCTGGTCCAGGGCGCGACCTTTATCTTTAACACCGTTGCCAACTCGCTTTTGGGCTCGCTCGGCGGCGACATGGGCTCGCTCTACATCGCAGCCTTTGGCGTGATCAACGGCTACATCCTCTACATCACCATGATGGTTGCCCAGTGCTTCTCCTATGGCCTGCAGCCCATCGCTGCCTTCAACGCCGGCGCAAAGGCTTGGGCGCGCCTTAAGGAGACGCTCTCTTGCACGCTTAAGTACCAGGTTGTGACGCTGGCGCTGGTCACCGTCGCGCTCTGGCTTGCCGCCACTCCGGTGTGCGCCTTCTTTGCCGGCAGCGATCCTGCGCTCGTTGAGGTTGCCGCCAACGCCACGCGTACCGTCATCCTGGCTGTTGCCCTGGGCTATCTTGCCATGACCATGTCGATATATTTCCAGGCGGTCGAGAAGGTTGGTGTCGCCACGTTTACCGGCCTGCTTCGCTATGTGATCTGCTCAGTGCCGCTTATGTACCTCCTCGGCAACATGATGGGTGTTGAGGGCGTGTGGATCGCCCTGGTGGTGGCCGACGCCATTACCGGCATCATCTCCATTGCGCTCGCCGCGCACGAGTTCAAGCGCCTTGCCACGCTCTAGGCTCGGACATGGCTGGCGTACGATAGTCGAACAAGTTAACTCGCCTGCAAGCCACCACAATGGGGACAGCCCCCATTGTGGTGGCTTTTGTTATTTAGGGTCTGAGATTTCGGCTCTATAAATAATGCTTTTGAACTAGGCTACTATAAGATTGTGGTAAACGCTAATATAAGATTATGGCGAATGAAACTATCCGATTATGGTAACAGCGCAATAAGGGGTGTTGATATGGCTGAGTTCATTAACAGGGATTTGCATGAGTTGCTCATTCGCATGGCAGGCTGGTTTCCTGTTGTGTCGTTGACAGGGCCTAGGCAGAGCGGTAAGTCTACGCTGGTTCGGCATACCTTTCCCGACTATTCCTACGTCACGCTTGAGGACCCTCAAACGAGGCGCGCGGCCTTGGAGGATCCGGTGAGTTTTATCCGCAACCGAAAGGGCGGACTCATCATCGATGAGGCGCAATACGCCCCGGATTTGTTTTCAATGATCCAGGTTGTTTCGGATGAGCGGGGAGACGCCGGTCAATACATCCTTACAGGCTCGCAAAACTTTTTGATGATGAAAAGCATCGGGCAGTCTCTTGCCGGGCGAGTCGGGATCTTGAAATTGCTGCCATTATCGTTTCGAGAAGCGGAGAGGGGCCAGCAGGGGCAGCTGGAAGTGGATTTGTTCGCGCTCGAAGGGGGATACCCTCGCCTGCGTTCCGCCGGAATGCCGTCCTCGGTTTATTTTCCCAGCTATATCGATACCTATGTTGAGCGCGATGTTGTGGGCTTGCTTGATGTGCGCAATAAGGCGGAGTTTCATAAGTTTCTGTCCATAATTGCTCAGAGCGTCGGTGCCCTCATCAATATATCCTCGCTTTCTCGAGATACGGGTGTGAGCGTATCGACCATTAAAAGCTGGTTGTCCATCCTGGAGCAGAGCTACCTGACGTTTTCGCTGCAGCCCTATTATGCAAATGCCAAGAAGCGTCTAACTAAAACGCCCAAGCTCTATTTTTACGACACGGGGCTGCTCTGCTACTTGCTCAAAATTGGATCACTGGGGCAACTATTGGAGAGCCCTTATCTGGGGGCCGTTTTCGAAAACCTCATCGTTTCCGAAACGGCGAAGAGCCATCTCAACGTGGGCGAGAATCCCGAGCTGTATTTCTATAGGGACGACAGCAAGCGTGAAATCGTTTTGCTCGACTGTACAAACTCAGGGAGCCCCAAGGCTATCGAAATAAAATCATCCAGATCGTATCACGATAAGTACGCCCGCCATCTACAGACTGTATGCGATGAGATCGACATTGCAAAAGATGCGCGCTATGTTGTAGCCCGCGTGGACTCAACGTATGAGTCGAAAGACTGTAGTGTGGTTTCGGCGCGTGATTGGCTTTTACGATAACAAGCTCGGCGTATTAACAACAGCCGCGAAGGGAACCGGCCCCTTTTTGCTGCGGTTTTTGCCTATCTGGTGCGTCTTAGATGCAAGTGAGTAGACTTATTTGGATATGCCGAGCACACCGCGGCAAATGCTCAATAAAACCGCAGGTCAGAGCTGTGGCGTTTTGGGGCGTGCTTGGCCTCCTGCAAAAAGCCTACTCACTTGGTTTTTCTGCTGGAAGACCGCCGTGAGGGAAGGCAGCTCCCTCGTGGCGGCTGACATTTGCCCAGATAAACCCTGCCAAAATAACCCCGTCTACTCTTTGAGCCAGAGCCGACACTAATTCAAATGGCGAAATCAAAGGGCGTTTTCCGTATGGAGGGCGCCCTTTTTTATCGTGGGATGTTTTGCGTGGCAGTCATAAGGCCCAGACGGTTGCTGACGCCGAGCTTGCGATAGATGGCGTTGACGTGCTTCTTGACGGTTGACTCGCTTATGAATAGCTCGTTTGCCATCTGTTTGTTCGTTTTGCCGCCGAGCATGAGCTGCATGATTTCGGCTTCGCGCGGTTGGATATTATGTTCTGTAATGAAAGCATTCAGCTGGTTTGTGTCTTCGGTCTGGGTGAGTTTAATGCCCCGAGGATAGAGGTTGGCGAGCGCGAGGCTCGCGTGCCGAGCGATTTCGAGCAGGATTGCGAGCTCGGTGTCGGTGAAGTCTCCGGCCGTGCGTTCGCGAAACAGGGTGATGCTTCCTAGCGGGCTGTCGTTGTGCGCGAGCGTGGCCGTACAGCCAAAGTAGACGCCCTGCGGTTCCATCCATTTGCGATAGATGGGCGTGGCATCGCGTCGCTCGACGTCCACGAGGTCGAGGTCGCGGTAGACGCCGACCTTATGTAGGTCAAAGCTCCATGTTGTATAGTCCATCGCGGCGTAGCGGTTGTAGTAGTCGCTCAGCGCGCGGTCGTCCATTCCGCTGCTTGCGGGGTGGACGTAGCGTGGGGCGTCACTGCCTGCCGCCTCGATTAGGTCGAACATGGCGATCCGATGGGGCACGAGCCCTGTCGTTCCCTCGAGGGTCTCCTTTTGCAGCTTATCGACACCGTGTGATGCGTGGATTGCAAGCGCGAGCTCGTTGAGAGCAGTCCAGGTCGTACTGTCCAACTCAATAGTCTGCTGTTTATTGCATGGGGGCATAGGGCGTCCTTTCCATTGTGGAACCCAGTATGTCATGTTCTCGGCCTGAATAGAACTTTAGGTCAGCGAATGGTATACCGTTGGTCGCTGAAAGGGGCTCGAGGGACTATTGAGAACATCTCGGTGCGGCCGCATCATGGTCTCGTCAAGCAAAAGCACCGAGATCAAGGAGCTTGAAATGAAGACCATCTACGAGAGTGAATCCACGCCTAAGAAGGACGGGTTCTATATGCCCGGCGAGTATGAGGAGCAGGAGCGCACCTGGATTCTGTGGCCGCACCGCTCCGACGTGTGGCGCTGCGGCGCCAAGCCGGCGCAGAAGGTCTTCACCGAGATCATTAAGACCGTTGCACGCTTTCAGCCCATCACGGTAGGCGTCAACACCGAAGACTTCCCCGCGGTGTGCGAGATCTTCGACGGTGTTGAGAACGTGCGCGTTATCCACATGGAGTACAACGACAGCTGGATTCGCGACCCCGGCCCGGCGTTCCTCGTTAATGACAATGGGGAGGTGGCCCTTTCGCACTTCCACTTTAATGCTTACGGCGGTTTCATTGACGGTCTGTACTTCCCGTGGGACAAGGATGCTTCCATTGGCCTGCAGGTGGCACAGCTTGAGCAGGTTAACCGTTATCGTCCCGAGGACTACATCCTCGAGGGTGGCTCGTTCAACTGTGATGGTCAAGGCACCGTCGTGACCACCGAGATGTGTCTGCTCAACGAGGACCGCAACCCGCAGTACACCAAGGAGCAGATTGAGGAGAAGCTCTCTGAGTATCTCGGTATCGAAAAGGTTATCTGGATCAAGGACGGTATCGATCCGTACGAAACGAACGGTCATGTGGACGACGTCGCATGCTTTAGTGCGCCCGGCGAGGTCTGCTGCATGTGGACCGATGATCCCAACCATAAGTTCTACAAGGAGTGCCAGGAGGCGTACAAGACGCTCTCCGAGTCCACGGATGCCAAGGGTCGCAAGCTCAAGATTCACAAGGTGATCATGCCTGCGACTTCGGTATATATGACCGAAGAGGAGGCCAGCACGATTGATCCCGTCGAGGGCGTGCTGCCGCGTACCCCCGAGGACGCCTTCGAGCCGAGCTATCTCAATTTCCTGCCCATCAACGGAGCGGTGCTTGTGCCGCAGTTCGGTGACCCCAACGACGCCCAGGCGCTCAAGGATATCCAGGCTGCTTATCCGGACCGTGAAGTCATCGGTATCATGACTCGCGAGGTTATCTACGGCGGCGGCAACATCCACTGCATCACCCAGCAGCAGCCCACGGCGCGCCACAAGTAGTAGCTCCTTGGTAAACAGGGTTTGATTATCCGTAAATGAAAGTCCGCCGGCTTCAATGGCCGGCGGGCTTTTTGTGTGGCGGTTTCAGCTGAACGGCGGGCCGTGCGGCTTGGGCGTGCGGGCTCACAATCTGGGGAAACCAAACAGATTGGGGGGCTTGTATGATCGACTCGAAGGGAAACGTGCGACCCGAGGGCATGTTTAACAGGGCACACCTGGCCCCCGAAACCCCGCGCGCATACGATACGCTACTCGAGTGCGTGCTCAACGGGCAGAAGGGCTGCGAGGTTTCGGCGCGTGCGGGCATGGATACGATCAAGGCGCTCGTATAGCTTTACGCTTTCGGATGTGACACATAGGACTGCATGCGCCGCTCCCGGCTATATTGCCTCCGAGTGCTTTAGCTCATGGAGATAGCCGGCATCAGCGATTTCGAGAGCTTGGCGGCGTCCACGAATGCCCCGGTGTTTACACCTCAGACGGACGACTTTGGACTCGCGGTCCATATCTTCAAGATGCTCAATCGCGGAATTCATCCGTACAGTTCTGGCGAGCTGGACCTAGAATTTTTGACCTAGACGACGATATTCCGGCTCTTCCGCTCAATAGCTGCGTGTGCAATGGGCGCAGCTCCTTTGTGGGGACGCTGATCGGATATGTTGTCCCTAGTTACGCTCTTGCGATCAATGACTTTGGCAACCTTATGGGCGAGGCTTTCCGCCGGTCGCTCTTTGGCAAAGCGCATGAGCGCCTTGATGCGCGCACATGGGCGCGCCTGCTCGCCCTGTATTTGTCTGAGACGGTTGAGTGTCCGCGCGGTCATCTATATCACGCTTCGCAGGATGAATGTCCCTACTGTCGAGGAGAGCGCACCCTGTTAGCTCTCTTGGCTGATTGCTGACTGTCTTGGAGAAAGCCCGTGAGGCGGCACACAGGCTAATCCTGCGTGTCGCCTCCGTACATGTAGACGATAAAGCCGTCGCCGGTGTCTTGGCTGTGATCCTCCAGGATGCGCTTCATGTTGAGGTGCTCGTAGAACTGCCAATCGGAGTTGCAGTCGCTCATCAGGAAGAACTTGGTGCAGCCTGCCTTGGCGAGCTCGGCGCGCGAAAGGTCGATGAGTGTGCGGCCGAGTCCCTTGCCCTGCCACTCGGGCACGATGATGATCAGGTTGAGCTGGCCCTGGGCATACTCGTTGCCCGTGGCGGCAAAGCGGTCGGCCGTGGCCTTTTCACGACTGTCGCCAAAGAGCGAGCCCTCGAGCTTGGCATCGGCGGTCTTTGCCATCTCGGTTGCCTGGGCGAGCATCTCGTCGTAGCAGGGCTCCCACGTGGGATTGGTGCGCGGCTTGCCGTCCTCGAAGATGCCGATACAGCAGGCGGCGATAGTGCGGCCCTCGGCCTCGGCGACGAGTGCGATGGGGGAGCGCTGCAGCTGCATAGCGATGTTAAAGCGCGCGCAGAAATCGGCGGCTTCGACGTCGCCGCGGTTGCGTAGTGTGTTGCACCACAGCTGGTTGTAAATGGCGGCGATGCCGGTCAAGTCATCGAGCGTGGCGGCGCGCAGAGTTACGTTGTCAAGGCTCATGGAGGCTCCTTCCAGGTTGGGTCAGGCCATCTCTGAGTGTGACATGGGCGCACCGCCGCCGCATCAACCATTCGGCAGACGACCCCCGATCCCTCGGGGATGGAGGTCTCCAAGAGGGAATGAGGGTGGATTTTCGGACACTTGCTCGATGAGAGTGGATAATCTCCCACTTTTAGCGCTGGTATAGGTCAAACGGGAGATAATCCACTCTCATCGTGGGTAGTCGTTGGGGACGTTCTTAAACGACTAGCCGTCGGGGACAGTCTCCAGCGCCATCTCGCAAAGGAGTGTCCCAATCTGCCGGCACTTAGGGACTGTCCCCAAGTGCCGGCAAGAGTGTCCCTTATGACTAGTCATTTAAGAACGTCCCCAATGACTATTGACGGCCAAGGCAACGCCGATGTTATGGCACCGACAGACACTATGACCCAATCCGAGGGCACTAAAAAGGCAGGAGCCCCCGCTCGTGACCGCGGGTCGGGGCTGCGACAATGATGTTGAAGTGCCATAGGCGCAGCCGCGCCGCAAC